>DASXXT010000370.1:0-12123 GCA_036502965.1 Roseiarcus sp.
TTCGGCGCGATGGCGGATTCGCCGAACAATTATGATGTCGCCCCGGTCGATCACGACCCCTTCGCAAGCGAAAACGCAGGGGAACCTGATCAGTTCCAGCTCGCGGCGCGGCAACCGTCGCTCTATGCGGGCTCAGATCAATCCGTGCCGTCGTCGGTCCGCGTCGGCTCTCGGCTCGCCGGCCAGGGCGTCGACACGCGGCCATTCGACAGCAACCCGCTCGCTGCCATAACCGCGCAGGCTCGCGCGGCCAGCGCCACGCCGTCGCCGCAGCCCGAGTCGCCAGAGCCCGAGAAGCAATACTACGGCGGCGCTTGGGGCCAAGCCGCGGAGAACACCTATCAGAGCGCCATGGGCAAGCTCGGCGAGGTGCAGAACTGGCTGGGCGACAAGTTTGAGAGCGGGGTCGGCAAGACGGCGGCTGCGGTTGGCGTCCCCGCCGCAGCCGGGTTCGCCCGCGACATCCGCGCGATCGTGGAATCCGGCGAGGGGATGCCGATGCGCCACGGCGACCCCGCATTCCCCGAAGGCCGCGTCGCCACCCGGGTTCCGACAGCTGCCGCCGTCGCTGACTCTTCGCATCTCTCGAATGCCGCGAGAATCGGCCTCGACACGATCCAAAGTGATCCTGTGCTCGCCGCCAAGACGGCGAATGTCGCGCGCGAGATGCCGTATGTGGAGGAGCCGACGGGCGAGGTGGACGCGAAAGGGAAGCCCAAGACGCGCTGGGCGCCGACCAACTTGCTCAACATCCCCGACGACGCCACGCCAGAACAGGCCCACGCGACTCTGGTCGATCATTTCAAGAGCAACATTCTCGCCCTTCACGACGCCGTGCCCGAGGAGATTCGGCCGGGATCGATGCAGTGGTACGACGGCGCCAACAATCGCGCGACCCAGCAAGCAGTGAGATACGGGCGTCCGGTCGAGAACACGTCTGGCGTTTACGCGGCGCTCTCGCCGCAGATGGATTGGTTCAAAAACGTCTCGCTTGGTGATCGCGTGATGGACATCATGCACACCCAGCAAGACACGCCTTTCTCGCCGGAAATGTGGAAGTGGGCGAAGACCTACGCCAAAGGCGATCCCGATACGCTGGCGACCTACGAGAGCATGCGCCCGATCTCGGATTATGGTGGCCGGAAACTTGGTGAGATCAACGATCCAGAAACCCAAGCGCTCTGGCTCCGCGCCTATGACGAGGCGCATCACCCGCGCGACTACAACATCGTCAATCCCGACGGCACATTCGGTCCCAAGGCGACGAACGCCGACGGGTCGAACGCCAAAGTCGGGTGGGGCAGCATGCCCATGATCGAGAAGGCGATCAGTTCGTTCAATGCTCCGGATATGCCGACCGTCTCTCAGTCGATGGGCCAGCGGCACAAGATGCGCAATTTCTACAACAACATCGTCGCGCCGAATTCGGACAAGGGCGACGTCACCGTCGACACGCACGCGATTGCGGCGGCGAATCTCCGACCCATGGCTGGCGAGGACAAAGATGTCGACATCGGCCTCGGCGGCTCGGGCGGCAAGAGCGCGGCGACCGGCTCCAACGGTCTCTACGGCGCTTACGCCGAGGCTTACCGGCAGGCGGCAGCCGAGCGCGGCCTTCTGCCGCGTCAGATGCAGTCGATCACTTGGGAGGCGCTGCGCGGCCTCTGGAGTCCGTCAGAGAAGGCCAGCCCCGAGATCAACGCGGGTGTCCAGAACGTCTGGAATCAGTACCAGCTCGGCGAAATCGACCTTCCGACCGCGCAGCGGATGCTGATCTACGATCCTGCTGGTAAGTCGCGCATCCGGCCGCCGGACTGGCACACAGCTGGCTGGAAGCCGTCCGGCTAGTCGTTGTGGAGGGGGCGTTGGAAGGGCTCCGGCACTTCCGCCTCGTGCTCGCTTGTCCACGGCGTGGGCGGGTGGCCGAGCCAAGCCATATTGATCCACTTCTCGCGGGTCAGCGGCAGGCCTTCACGGATCATCCTTCGCAGGATGCCGTCGTTCTTGGCCGCCTCAAGCAGCGCCGGGAGCACCTTTCTGGTGGTCGTTTGCATGATCTGCAAGATATAGGCCCCTTTTCACGAAACGCAAATAGCGCAATAAACGCACCGTGAAAGGCTGGCCCCCAGCGGGGTCCCAGCCATGGGCGAGAATTCAAGCAAGGCGTTCACAGCCGATAAACTGGAAAAGTTTAAGGCATCGGGCGCAGGATCAGGGTCACGCGACCGCGATAGCGACGCGATGACCGACGATTATGGGCGGAAAGCCGCCCGCACGAGCGATTCCTCGGCCTTCGCCGATGGCGGCGCCGCGAAAGCGCCGTCGCTGGGCCGCGCCGGAAGAGCTGGCGGCGGCCGGGTCGGCTTCGCCAATGGCGGCAAGACCCGCGACATCACCAAGGTCTCGGACGCAGGCCCGCACCGCTATGGCGAAGAGCCGCTAATCCGCGCCAAGGGCGGCCGGATCAAGCGGGCCAACGGCGGTGGCCATTGGGTGGATGAGCCAGAGCAGCCGCAAAGCGATGGCAGCGGTGGCCATTGGGTGGATGAGCCAAAGTATTGGGCAGACAAAGCGAATAAAGATGCTGACCAGAATGCTGGGCAGCGCGCCTTCGGCTCAAACTACCGCGCCAAGGGCGGCCGGATCTCCCGCGCCAAGGGCGGTCGCGCCAAGGGCAAGACCGTCGTCAACGTTATCGTAGGCAAGGGCGATCAACAGCAACAGCCGCCGCCCCATCCGATGATGCCCCCTCCGATGATGCCCCCTCCGCCGCCCCCGCAGGCAGCGCCTCCTCGCCCGCCGATGCCGATGCCGCCCCCGGGGGGCATGCCGGGAGCGCCGGGAGCGGCTGGACCTCCAGGGCCTCCTGGCGGCGGCCTGCCTCCTGGGATGCCTCCTCCGGGCCTCGGTCGCGCGCGCGGCGGCCGGATCAGCGAGAAGTTCGGCGCGGGCTCTGGCCGCGGCCGACTTGAGAAGACCAAGCGCGAGAACAGCGGAAAGGTGAAGTTGGCGGAATGATCAGCGAGCGAGAGATGATGGAACCGAATCGACCGCTGACCTTCGGCGAGAAGGCCGTCGGCCTCACCTTCAATCCCTCGGGCGATCCGAAGGTGACCAAGCTCAAGCAGCTGTACGCGGAGATCATCGACATCTGCGACGAAGGGCGCTCGCGCGCCGACGCGACGCACGAGTCGGCACGACTCTATTCGATCGCCATCACCGAGGCGCAGGGCGCGCAGATGTGGAGCGTCAAGGCGGCGACGTGGCGCGAATGAGTGAGCTGGGCGACCGACTACGCGAGGCGGCGGACCTCTGCGACCAGAACCAGAAGATGACGTGCGTGGGCATCGTCGCCAAGCCCAATGAAACAGTCGTCCTCACATACAGCGAAACCGAGGACGATCCCGAGCGCCAAGTCGCGCGCGGAATCTATCACGGGATCGCCGCCGACCCCGTCGATCGCGGCTATCAGCCGTTCGCAGAAGATGTCGATGAGGAGCGCTCGTAATGGACGCGATGTCGGTCTTCGTCGCCCGCAAGCTGGTCGAGATGATCGACGAAAAGGAGCGCGCCATGCTGCGCCCGCTCATCCAAGGCGCGGCGGTCGACTTCCCCGACTACAAGAAACGCGCCGGTTACCTCGAAGCTCTCGGGCATGTGCGCGAGTGGATCGAGAAAATCAACGCCGAAGAAGACGATCAAGGAAGAGGCCCCTTTGCCCGCGCATCATAGACTTCGAACCATTCACGTTGAGGATCCTCGCGAGGTCATCTGGACCTCGGTCGGCAAAGAACTCGATCTTGTCGAGCCGATGAACCAGCAAGTGCTGATCGCGCTCTACATCCGACCCGCCACGCGCACCGCGAGCGGCCTGGAGATCGCGGAAGAGGCGATCGACGAGGACCGCTACCAGGGCAAGATCGGCATGGTTCTCAAGAAAGGGCCGCGCGCCTTTGTCGACGACGGCCCGGTGCAGTTTCACGGCCAGGATGTCGCGCCCGGAGATTGGGTGGTCTACCGGGCGAGCGACGGACTCAAGGGGATGATCGGCGACCGGGAGGTCCGCTTCATCCCTGACGTCTACATCAAGGCGAAAATAGACCATCCTGACGCGGTGTTCTAATGGCGCGAGTTACGGACGACCCAGAGCAGCAGACGCCTTTCGGCGCGCTCATCGACGAACCGGACGCCGACGTTCCGCCCGAGGAACGACTTGACGCGAGAACCGTCATCATCGGCGACGAGACTGTCCGCAGAGGCGATAAGAAGCCGGAGTCGCGCGCGAACGGCGGCCGGGGCGGCGAAGGCGGCCTTGAGTCGCCGATGCGCGCCTCGCCGGAGCCTGCTGCAGAGGACGAAGGCGTCACCGAGCTGAAGCGCCAGCTCTCGAACCAGCAACAGACGACCGCGCGCCTGCAACAAATCGCCCAAGCCGAGCACAGCGCGCGCCTTCAGGCCGAGCGCGGCCTCAACCAGACCAACGTCTCGATGGTCGATCAGGCGATCGAATCGGCGAAGCGCGATTCCGAACAGGCCCGACAGTATTTCCAAGGCGCACTCGATCGCGGCGATCACAAGGGCGCCTCAGAAGCCCAAATCATGATTTCGGATGCGCGCGCCAATCTGCTGCGCCTGATGGAAATGCGGGAAGGCGTTGCGCAGGAGCAGCCGCGTCAGCAACCGCAGCCGCAGCCGCGCCAAGAGTACACGCCGCCGCCACCCGATGCTGGCGCGCAAGTACAAATGAACGTCCAAAACCTCTCGGCTCATCTCGACCGGACGGGTTACCCGAAGAGCGCCGAGTGGATCAGAAGCCACCCCGACATGGTCCGAGACAGAGCGGCGATCAACAAGGTCCAAGGCGTGCACGAGTACGTCGAAAAGACGCTCGGCCTCATTCCCGAAACCGAAGCCTATTTCGACAAGCTGGAAGATCTGCTTGGCGTGGGCGAACAACGCGACATGCAGCGAGAATTGCCAATGAACACCAGACAGGGTCAGCGCGCGGCTCAGCAACGCAGCATGGGCGCTCCAACGCGCTCCGAGGCCCCGAGCTATCGCACCGGCCAGACGCGCGGCCAGCGCGTCGCTCTCACCGCTCGACAGCGCGAGCACGCCCGTGATGTCCTCGGCATGAGCGATGAGGAATACGCCGCCGAGCTGCTCGATGCGCAGGGGCGCGGCAAAATGTTGGGAGCCCGATCATGACCGATCGCAGTGGCGGCGACGAACATCTGTCCTTCATGGGCTCCGCCAACGGACGCCAAGGCGTCCGTGACGAGGAGGAGGCCCGCCCGGGCTACATGGATCACATGGAGCGCGCGCGGCGCAGGATCTCCGAGCTGCGCGCCCAGTACGGCGACCTCGACGACGAGGACAGCGACGTCTATCTCGACCGCTTCTACGCCGAAGCGCCTCCCGGCTGGACCTACGAATGGAAGACCCACACGGTCTTCAACAAGCAGTTCCCGCACTACACAAATCAGCTGCTTCGCAGCGGCTGGGCGCCGGTCCCGGCGAGCCGCCATCGCGAACTCCTTTACCCTGAGTACACGGACGAGTCCGTCATCCTCGAAGGACTGATGTTGATGGAGCGGCCCAAGGAGTTGACAGAACGGCGCAGAATGCGCGAACGTATTAAGGCCACCGATCAGGTGCGTAATTCTGAGGCGAAGTTAGTCGAGGCGCCCGCCGGTACAGCGCCCCGCGATCAGCACCGGAAGACGCAACCGCGGGTGGGGTCCACCGTCGGTCCCATTGGCGTTCCCGACTAGGCGGTAGGTGAGGGTGCGGCGCTCGTGCCCTCGCTTGAAAGCGATCAAGTCATCGTCCGGCGCTCGGTGATGACGACCCCGAAACCCCGCAATCTGCGGAAGGGATCGTCTCGCCATGCCCAACCCCAACGCCCCCTTTGGATTCGCTGATAGCCATCGGCTCGGCGCCGCCGTCAATTATCAGATGGCGAAGCGCTGGATCGCGGCTGCCAATCCCACGCCAATTTTCACTGGCGACCCCATCGTTCAGCTCTCGACCGGCTACATCGCCCAGGCGGCCCCCGGCGTGACGCAGATCGGCGGCATCTTCGTCGGCTGCGAGTACATGTCGGTCTCGCAGAAGAAGTGGATCGCCTCCCCTTGGTGGCCCGGGAACGACGCGGTCGCCTCCGGCTCCGGCTTCGACGTTCACGCGAAGATCATCGACGATCCGCTGACCGTCTTCAGAGTTCAGGGCAACGGCCAGATCACGCTCGCGATGATCGGCATGAACGGCCAGTTTGCGATCGGCTCCGGCAACTCGGTAACTGGCAAATCGGGCGCGACGCTCGACGTCGTCACCAGTCCGCCAGCCGTGACCGCCACCTTCCCATTCCGCATCGTCGACCTCGTCCGCGATCCGCCAGGGAGCGCCGGCGCCGACCCGACGAGCGCCTACAACTGGGCCTACGTGACGTTCAATAACCAAGATTACAAATCCCTAACGGGCATCTGAGAAGGGAGATAGACAATGGCCGTCTCAGTCGCCCAGGCTTATGACCTGCTTTTCCCTGGCCTCCGCAAGGTAGCCGGACAGTATAAAGACATCGACCGGATTTATCCAAAAATCTATAAGGTCGATAAGTCCTACATGTCCGTGGAGCGCACCGCCTCGATGCGCTACCTCGGCCTTGCCGCCCTGAAGAATGAGGGCGGGCCGACGACGTTCGACAATCAGGCTGGCGAAAGGTACGTCTATAACCAATACCACAAGGAGATCGGGCTCGGTTATGCTTTCACCAGAAAGATGATCGACGATAATCTCTACAAGAGACAGTGGCAACCATCGAACCTTGGTCTTCAGAAGTCGTTCAATCAGACCAAGGAAATCTACGGGGCCTATCCCCTGAACATGGCGACCGTCTACGATCCCACCATCCTGGGGGATCAGCAGCCGCTTTGCTCGCTCAACCATCCGATCGACACGGGCGTCGTCGCCAATCGATTCCCGGTCGACATGGACCTCAATGAGGCCTCGCTCCTCAACGCGCAGGCCTCGATTCGCGGCCTCTTCCGCGACAATGCAGGCCTCCGCATGCAGGCCCGCGCCCGCAAGCTCGTCGTTCCGATCGCGCTTGAGCCTATTGCGATCAGGCTTCTGCGCACTGTTCTTCGCCCCGGAACGTCAGACAATGACATCAATGCGATCCCTGAGACGTCAGGAGGCATTCCTGATGGTCATCTGGTGCATGATTACCTGACCTCGCCGACCGCATGGTTCGTCATGACAGATCAGGAAGGGTTGCTCTACTTGCAGAGAGTGTCATTTGAACTCGACATGCAAGTGGATTTCACTTCAGACAACTTGCTTGTCAAGGGATATGAGCGCTACTCATTTGGCTACTTCGACTTCAGAGCTTTGTGGGGCAGCTTCCCGACACAATGATAGGTGACTAGACTATGGGAGCCTCTGTCTCATCTGGGCCGGTCATCGCTCTAGGAGGCCTAACTGGCGCTCCCAGCGGACAGCAGCCCGCCGAATACTCGCAGCAGATCGGCCCTTCGATCTTCTGGAACGGCATCGCTATTCCGTGCGGCCGAGCGAATAAGGACAACATCAACCCAGGCGCCGTCCCGGCGATCTATGGCGCGTTCCCGATCCAGACGATGAACTCGCTCCCTGTCGCTGGCGGGGCGACGCTGGCGAGCGCAGCGGCTGCCGCGTCCGGCGTAGCCCTGACGAATACAGCCACTTTCGCCCCGGGCATTGCGCCGGGGACTCAAGCTGTGGTGGGCGGCGTCACAGTGAACACCGCCGTCGGCCTCGACATCGTGGTCGACAAGGCTGCGGCGACGTTGAACAGCAATGTCCTCACGCTGGCGACGCCCGCGAACATCTGGCGCTATGCCAAGGGGCAGTGGCTTGCGGTCGCCGGAGCTGGACCCGGAACCTCGACGCTATTCGGCCAGATCACGGCGCTCGGGACGACGGTCAACGGCCTGATCACGCTCTCCACCTACGCGGCTGGCGCCCAGGCCGCCGCCGAGATCGGGCTCACGAATCGCTACAGCCTGTACGACTATGGCAACCCGGCTCCGACTGGCGTTGCCCACATGGCGGCCGGCGGCATGGGCCGCTTCCTCATCCCCGAATGTGCCACGGCGCGCGGCGTTGGGATCACGGGCGTTACGGGCGGAACGGGCGGCCCGGTACTGGTCCGCGGCCTCGACGTCTTCAATCAGCTGCAGACCGAGATCATCCAGGCCGCGGCTGGCGCGGCCACTACCTACGGCAAGAAAACCTACGGCGTGTTCATCGATGCCACGCCGCAGTTCAACGACAATCACGCCTACACCGTGGTCACGTCGGATCTGATCGGCCTGCCGATCTCCGTTCTGCCGAACGCGCCAGCGCCGGTCGTAACCTTTGCGGGAGCGGCCTACGCTGGAGCGGTGACCCAGTTCGCGGATCTCACCAATCCCGCGACGACGTCGACCGGCGACCCTCGCGGCGCCATCCAAATGTCGACGAAAGGGCCAAACGCTGGCGCAACCGGCGCGGGTCCTACTGGAGCTGGCGTTCTCTCAATCACTCAGACCATCTCGGCGCTTGCGGCGATCTCGGCTAGCGTATTGAATCCCGGCCCGCTATTCGGTGTTCCGCCAGTCTGATTGGAGGCTTCGATGCGAGGCGAAACTGATCGCGAATGCAGAGCTGCCGGCGGCGCTCTCAAGAAACAGTCCGCGAAGAATGTCGTGCGCGAAGCGAAAGGCGCTCACCCGAAGAACGAGCCCGACGGCACGCTGTCGCGCGGCGGAGGTCCGATCTTCCGCAAACGCGGCGGCAAGATCCCGCCCTCGTTCCTCGAAGGCGCAGATGAGCCGGAAGGCCGCGCTCGGGGCGGCCGGACCAAAAAGCAACTTGGCGGCCAGATCGCGCCGATTGCCGGCGTCGGCCAGAGACCCGGCCTGGGACGTCCCGTGCGCGCGCGCGGCGGCGGCGTCGGCGCCGACCTCCATCCCAAGACCCATGACGCGGGCGCCGGCCCCAAACAGCGAAAGATCATGCCTGAATCGGAAAAGATTCCGTAACTCGGAGAGACGCCCAGCGGAACTTCCTTTTGGAGTTCAATCGGGCCAGCCCAGGCCAGTCTTTCACACGGGGCGTCATATCCGAACGCCGCCCTCTCATTTGGGGGCGGCGTTTTTCTTAGGAGGCGCACATGGGTCTGCTTGAGATCATCTATGTCGTGATCATGATCTTGCTGTTGGTTGGGGTCTTTGGTTCGACTGCCGCACCGAACCAGTTCCCATGGTGGCCGACAGCGAACCCCATCGTCTACTTCATCCTGTTCGTCATCATCGGGCTGGTTATCTTCGGCGGCGCCAGAATTATTGGCTAGGTCCCTCGGTCGAGCTGGAAGGAAAGGCGATGCGTCCGATCACAGTCTCCGTAGGCCCGAACGCAGCCGCAGCGACACCGTCGAATATGGTTCGTCTCGACGAGTGGGCTGACGCGCCAGTCGGCATCCAAGTCTCGGCTCAGGGGACAGTGAATTTCACCGTCCAGCATAGCTTCGACGATCCGAATGACCTCATCAGCCCGGTCCCCCTTGGCTCGATGTTCTGGGATACGGGGTTGGTCCCTGCGGGGGCTATTGGCGGCACGGCGGGGATCACGTTCTCGATGGCGACCGCGCCGCTGTGGATGCGGATCATGATGAACTCGGGCACGGGCTCGGCCAAGATGGTGGTGACGCAATACAACGTCGTCGAGGGATGACATGCGCGCCATCACCGCCAACGTGAATCCGAGCACGACGCAGGCGCTGGTGCGCTTGGACAACTTCGCGACGGCGGTCCTCGGCGCCGCGATTGTCGTCTCGGGCGGCGCTGCGTTCGCGCTCGTTCATTCGAGCGACGATCCTTGCGATCTCGTGAATCCGGTCCCGCTCGCGAACATGGCCTGGGATAATTCGCTTCTGCCACTCGCCGCGCAGAGCGGCAGCGCGAGCATCACCTTTCAGACCATGACATCGCCGCTGTGGTTCCGGCTCACGCTGACGAACGGCGTCGGCGCCGTGCGCGCGACGTTCCTTCAGGTCGGCGAGCACTCGCACTCAAACATCAGCTCGGGGCAGTTCGCGCCGCCTAAGCTCGCTGCGGCGGCGATTCCAGGCACCAACATTGGGGCAATGCCATGATAAATTCGACGCTTGAGATCCTTCAGGGCGATTATCAGATCAGCGAGACGCACGGCGCGGTCGGGGCGCTCTCCGTTCACATTGCCGGCGATGATGGCGGGTGGATAGTGGCCGACTCGATTGGTCCTCCGATTTCGGAGGCGATTATCTGGGCGGCGGGCCATGATAGCGCTTACGCTGCGAGCGGCGCGATAGTCCGTCTCGACTTTCCGCTGAAGAAGGGTCTCTGGCTTCGCGTTCCGCTTGACGCGGTGTGCTCGATCTCGTGGGACGGGGCGTCGGCGGAGCAACAACCCACATGAGTAGCGATCCTTGGACAATCCTGAATATTCCCCAAGCCACGTGGATGAGTGGCACCTTTGTGCCGACGCCAGCGCAGTGGGATACTCTATTCGTCGCCAAGGCGGATCATAGTGAGCTTTCCAGCTACGCTCCGCTTCTCTCCCCGGCTTTCAATGGGTCTCCAACTTCACCAACCCCGGGAGTGGGCGACAGCTCCGGCAACATAGCCACCACGTCGTTCGTCGCCGCAAGTTACGCTCCGCTCGCCAGCCCGACCTTCACCGGAACCGTGTCGATCCCTGGCGCGATCACCGGAAGCAATGCAGCGGCAGGGAAGGTCGGCGAGTTCGTCAGCGCCTTCCTTGTCGCAGCCAACGCAGTCGCGATGACGACCGCGACCCCGATGAACATTCTTTCCCTCGCCCTCTCTCCCGGCGATTGGGACGTGCAAGGCAACGGGTTGTTCACTGGTACGGCCTTGCCGACCGCTTTCTCTGTCTGGCTCAACACGGTTTCGGCGGCGTTGCCAGCGGCCTCCGCGAACGGAATGCCGCTGCGTTTGTCACCCGTGACCATGAACGGCCCCGGCGGCGGCCCGACCGGACAATTGCGGGTCAACACCGCCGCTGCGACGACCGTTTATTTAAGCGCGCAGGGCACTTTTCCGTCTGGCACTATGGCCGGTTATGGCGCGATCACCGCACGGCGGATGCGATGAACCCATCGAGCATCGGCGCATTTGTCATCGGGGCCTCGCAGATCGGGGGGTCTGCTGCTGTCGTCACTCAGCCGGCTCAACCGTCAAACCCGAGCGGCACATACAATTTCTTCCCGAGCCTCGGAGAGGTGACGCTCAACGCGCTCTCGCGCGTCCGGATTCGCGGACCGATGGTGCTGGCCGAGCATCTGCATCAGGCGTGGATGGAAGCGAATCTTTTGCAAGTCGAGTGGTCGAACAAAGGCCCGAACCTCTGGAAGGTGACCGAGCTAGAGTTCGACACCAAAATCGGGGTTCCGACCTATCCGCTGCCCTCGACCATGATCATGTGCCTCAACGTGACGATCGGCATCAGCGATCCGCCGAACGAGCAAGAGCTGACCATCACGCCGATGACGCGGCAGGAATACACGATGCAGCCGAATAAATTGCAGCAGGCGCGGCCGACGTCCTTTTGGTACGACCGCACGATCGCGCCGACGATCACGCTCTGGCCGACGCCCAACATGGTCTATCATGTCCATGTCTGGAGCTTCGGCCAGCAAATGGATGCGGTCATGCGCGGCCAGAGGCAGCTCGACGTGCCTTATCGCTGGCTCGATGCGGCGGCGGCTGGGCTCGCCTATCGGCTGGCGATCCACTACGCCCAGGATCTCGAAGGGCAGCGCAAGGTGCAGTCTGACGAGGCCTACAAAGGCGCCGCGACGCAAGACACCGAAGACGGTTCCATCTACCTTCTGCCGATGATCCAGGGCTATTACGATTGAGGTGAGCCATGCGCGAGCCATGCTGTCGACTTCGTAGGGCGCTTGGCTTCGTCACGGCGCTGCGCCGAGGCCACGTCTATCCGCGCCAGCGCTTGCAGCGCTACCGGAGGGTCTGATGGGCTATGCGAGCCGATCAGGCCGCGCGATCACCAACCCGCACTCGCCGCGCGCCTTCGGCG
>DASXXT010000371.1:0-16548 GCA_036502965.1 Roseiarcus sp.
GGCGTGCTTCTTCTTGGCGACATCAAAAGCCACAAAGACTTCGCTATGCTTTCCCACGGTCCGCCCTCCATGCATGAGGCTCGGCTCGGCCTGCCCGAGCAACCCTCGTTCTTAACTGCACGAAAGGGGCGGGCCACCGGCTCAGCCCGCGAACATGACGTCTAGTCGGACGGTCGCGATCTTCCTCGAACACGCTCCGCCCCCCGACGCACTAAGTGAGGTCAAGGGACAAGCGAACGAGGAAGTTCGGCTTGGCGCGCGCGAGATCTATGTCCACTACCCCGACGGGATCGGCCGCTCCAAGCTGCGCATCCCTGCCGCTGGTAGCGGGACCGCGCGCAACATGAACACCGTCGCCAAGCTCGCTTCTATGGCGGCGGGATGATCGCGCAACAAGATATTCTGTTTATCGCAATTACTTGCTATACTATCTTTTGTCACCCGAAGGACGCCGGCCCGATGATGGCAGCGCCTCCGGCCGAGGCGTCCGGAACCCGGGTGCGACTCGGAAATGGCGCCGTAAAACATTGATAGTGTTCGATTCGGACTCGGAATTGAGGGCGAAGCGCCTTCGGGGACTTTCGTCAAGCTATGCGGAAATCCCCGCCGTCAGGCGGACCTCCGCGCCGGCTTCGCGGTCCGCTTCCGCGCCGGTTTCGTGGTCTTCTTCGGCTGAGGTTCGGCCTTCGGGCCGCCCTTGGCCTTCAACAGCGCGGCGTGATCCTTGATCGTCTGCTCGACATAGGCCATGGCGAATGACGCAAGCGCGTCGTCGAACGCCGCGTTTCTTCCCATGTAGCCCGCGATGACTGCTGGGTCGCCGGTGCGGGCGTGGGACCGCGCGAGCGTCCGGCCGCACAGCCGGGAATATTCCGAAAGCGCCTCCTGCTCCGCGAGCTCGCTGACTGCGCCGAGCCGGCGGTTCTTCAGGATGCGAACATAAAATTCTATCCCCAAGGGCTCGTCCGACGTCCAGCCGAGAAGGATGTCGCTCGCCGCCTGCATCATCCGCTGCCCCTCGACCACGCGCTTGCCTTGCGGGCCTTGATAGGCAAGCTTCTCCGAGAGTCGCTCGAGGACGGAGCGTTGCGCCTGCTTCACTTGCAGGAAGAGCGGCTCGCCGTCGCCGCTCAGGAACAGCCCGACAACACAGATTGTGCCGACGGATCCGACGCCCACCGCCTTGAAAGCGACGTCCATCAATCGATAACGATCGAGAAGAACCGTCCGGTCGGGAGTGAGCGTTTCGCGGTAAAGCGCGAACCCACGAGCAAAATCGATCTTGCGGCCCCCGACTGTCTTCGGACTGATGTGGAAGATCGTTGGCGGTTTGTCGGCGATTCTGGGTTCGCCGCCGGTGACGAGATGCGGAAAGTTGTCGTCCTTGTCGAGACCGCGGTGCTCAGCGTGTCGGATCAGTGTCGAAAGGCTGCGCCGCAGTTCCGGACTTTCGATGTGCTTGAGCTGATGTTCAAGATCGATCCGGCTGTGCCAGATCTCGAGTGGAGAAAGCTCCATGAGAGCGAACATGTGTTCGCGATAGGCGGTCACTGTGCTCGCAGCGAGGCTGCGCGCCCGCTTGTCCGACATGTTGGCGGCCTTGGCCGCGACAGCGACGCTGGCCGCCAGACGCTTGACATCGACGGTGAAATCGACGCCGGACAGCGTCTCATCGAAGTCATTGATGTCGAAGAGGATGTTGTCTTCGGGCGAATTGAAGGCGCCGAAGTTCATCAGATGACAGTCGCCGCAGGCTTGCACCGGCGCCCCTGCGAGCGGCTGATGCGCGAGATCGGCCGCCATCACCGCCGCCGCGCCGCGAAGGAACCCGAACGGACCCGCCGTCATAAGCTTGTAACGCAGAGGCAGGAGCTCCGCGACCCGCTCGGCGTCGGATTCCGCCAGAATGGCCACGGCGTTCCGATCCAGGGGGCCATGCAACTCCGCATGGGCTTCGCGGGACGTGCGCGCTCGCAGATCTGTGCCTTGCTCGTATCGATCTCGGCGACTCTTCAAAGCTGCGGCCATGGCGAAAATCCCCGAAAGAGAAGCAGGGTCCGGCGCCAATTCGAGGGGCCGAACAGCTCGCCGACAATCCACCCTCAGTCGTCGAAAATACAGCTTCGATCCCTGAGTCGGCAACCGGCCGCGGCGCCGCCTCGCGACGAGTCCGGACGTCAACGCCGGGCGTCCGATACCCTTCACCGAGGCGGGAAGTTTAAGCCGATGACTTCCGAGGTCTATGGACTTGCGTGAAATCCGTCAGCGAGCGCAGCCTCACCGATAACAGCGCAATGTCCCATTGGGCATACGCGTGGCCGGATGGCCGGTTCTTCTCAGACACCAGCCTTGATTTTGACCGCCCCAGACGCATTGGCCCCATCCATTGCGGTGGCGGTTCGGACCGCAGCCGCCCAACGCGAACGCGGGAGTAATCGCCGATGATAGGGCGGCGAAAATAATCACTACTCCGAGTAGCTGAATCGAAAGCTTTTTCATGGTTGCCTCCCAGTCTCACACAACAAAGTGAATGAAAATATTGATTAGCACAACGATTATTGCTGACATTCAAACTGAGAGGATAAAAAGCCTCGCGTTTCTCACCGGGCGGCGATCAGAAGCCGTGGGGTAAGTTGGAGCTCCGCATGCCCCTACCAGCCGACATCGCGCTTATGACCATCGACGGCGAAGCGCGCACGCTCGGCGATTTCGCGGGCCAGGCGCTGCTCATCGTCAATGTCGCGAGCCAGTGCGGCTTCACGCCACAATACGCGGGTCTCGAAGCGTTGCACCGGCGTTTTCGCGAGCGCGGCTTCGCCGTGCTTGGATTTCCGTGCGACCAGTTCGGCCATCAGGAGTCGGGGGACGAGGCTGCGATCCGGAAGTTTTGCACCGAAAAATACGACGTGACATTCGCGATGTTCGCCAAAATCGAGGTCAACGGCGCGAACGCCCATCCGCTGTTTAAGACGCTCAAACGGGAAGCGCCCGGCTTCTTAGGCACGCAGGCGATCAAGTGGAATTTCACCAAGTTCCTGATCGACCGGGGTCACCGCGTGCTGCGCCGCTACGCGCCGACCAACAAGCCGGAGACGCTCGCTGAGGACATCGAGGCGGCGCTCGCCTGAGGCCGAGGAACGCGCCTCAATGAACTGGGCAACTCAAGTCGCGTTCCTCACAATGCAGGTAGACCTGCAAGTCTCTCGTTCTGAGTTTCGTCTTCGAGGCAAAGCGAATATTCCGTCGGATAGATCGAGCCGTTCTCGGTCGAGGAGACAGCGAACTTGCATTCGGTGTCGCGCAGCGTGATCCATGCCGTCTCAGCGGCCGCGAGAAGCCGTCTCTTGTGTTCGTCTCCCTCGAGCCGGCGGAGCGTCTCGCGATAGGCGTCATTGAGCGCATGGTCGGCGCTCTGAAACGACGCGTTAGGGCATTTGTCGAGCCCGAGTTGCGTCTGATCGGCGCAGTCCATGCCGAAGGCATGGGCGGATGCGATAGAAAAAAGGATCGCGGCGGCATGAGCTGGACCGTCCTCGCGGCGCTAGGTTGCGCTGGCTCATAGTAGCGCACCGCGGGCCGCCCCGAAACGAGCAGAGATCGCGGGCAAAAAAGGGGGCTTCGATGCCGGACAAAATCCTCCTTGTCACCGGCGCCTCGCGCGGCATCGGCCGCGGCTGCTCGCCGCCCAAAACGGCTGGGCGGTCGGCGTCAACTATCGTGCAGACGTTAAGGCGGCTGATGCGATCGTCGCGACGATCGCCAAGGGCGGCGGCCGCGCCGTCGCGGTCAAGGGCGACGTGTCGGTCGAAGCCGAGGCGGTCGGCATGTTCGACGCAGCGACGAAGGCGCTGGGGCCCCTGACCGCGGTCATCGCCAACGCCGGAATCGTCGCGCCAACGGCCAAGCTCGCCGACATGAGCGCCGAGCGCATGCGCCACATCTTCGAGGTCAATGTGCTCGGCGCCTATCTTACCGCCCGCGAGGCCGCTCGGCGGCTGTCGAAATCCTCCGGCGGCGCGGGCGGATCGATCGTGCTGATCTCGTCGGCCGCCGCCCGCCTCGGCGCGCCGAACCTCTATGTCGACTATGCCGGGTCTAAGGGCGCGATCGACACGCTGACCCTGGGCCTCGCAAAAGAACTCGGCCCCGAGGGCGTCAGGGCCAACGCCATCCGCCCGGGGCTCATCGACACCGATATCCACGCCAGCGGCGGCGAGCCAGACCGCGCTTTCGTCCTCGGCGCCACCGCTCCGCTCGGGCGTCCCGGCGCCGCCGAAGAGATCGCCGAGGCGGCCGTTTGGCTGATCAGCGACGCGGCGTCCTATGTGACCGGCGCGCTGCTCGACGTCTCCAGCGGGCGGTGACCTGGAGCTGTAAGCCAATCCGCCGAAACGCCGGTTCGTAGCAGTTTGCCCTAGTCCCCAGATCATCAACAATCACAGGCAGCGCCCCGAATAACTGTCTTGACACGACAATACATTTACGTCCCAATCGCTCGCTCTCGACTATAGGCACTCAAGTCATTGGCCACGTCGTTCAGCGACTTCGACGCTTTGTCTCGAAGCTCGTCGCTGGACATCGGGCCGACGCCCGCATACCTCTCGGCGACGTTCAGCGCTTCCCGACGTTTTTCACGGATCGCGAGGATAGGCTTGCCAAGGAAGTTGGCAAGGAACCATGCGACTAGGCTGCTGACGCCAGCAACCAGACCTGTCCATAAGAGCGACATTTTGGGCCCACAAAGTCCGCCTTCAGAGGAGGGGATTAGGGTTCACCCGCCGCTGTCAATGCGGGCCTTGTGACCTCAACGGCCTTTGCGACGGCCCTGGCCACCTCGACGCGCGCCTGTTCGGCGTCCTCCCTCTGCTCAAATGCGAGCGTAAGAACGGCTTGCGCACGTTCGTTGAGGATGTTGAAGCCATAGGCTGGGCTGGGCATCCCCATGACATCGCTCACCGTGCAGTTCTTGTAGCTGAAGTTCGTCAATGTTTGGCCTCCTGAAACAATCGGCAGCCCGGCCTCTTACGGACCACTGAAACGCTTGTGAAGCAACGTCGCCGGGTGGTTTTAGTCAGGCGAACGGGCGCTGTGGTCGCTGTGATGGCGGTGGCGCATCCGTGTTTCCCGGGTTGCCGACGTGTTTACCAGATCGCCCCTACGGGTTCAAGAACGCGCAGGTGCCGACATCGTTTGGGTCGCTTGCAGCCTCTGGCCGCAAGGCTAGAGCGGGCAGGATCGGGTCGACAACGGCCGCCCGTGGTGGGCACTGGCGGGCGCGCATGAAGCTCAGGCCAAAGCCAGTGCTCAACCTCGAAGGCCCAGACGGCATAGGGGACATGCGGCCTAGCCCGCGAGGATGATTGATTTTATTGGCATTATTGCACTCAGCGGAGCGGAAAGCCATCGGCGGAAGGTCGCGCTTACGCGGGCACACGGGGGTGCCTCTCCTGTCCAAATTGCGCGCGCTGGGTTTGACCCGCCCGCCGGACCCCTGTGGTTTACTCTATCGGTGGCCCAGCGAACTGACGTTTTCGCCGCAAGGCGCCTTGAGAACGCACGTAGACGCCTTGCCAAATGCCCCCCAATCAACCACTCAATCGGGGCAGCTTTTGCACTCGGAGCGTTGAACGTGACCGGGGAAACGAGCCAGACAGTTTTGCCAAGCGCGACGGGGTTCGCCGCGCGGCAGGCCATTGCCATCCTTCGCAGGCGCGACGTCCTAATAGCATCGCTGTTGAACCGCGCCGGCGTTTCGGAGACCGACATTGACAACCGTCAGCATCGCATCGCCGCTATGGCGCAAGGCAAGATTCTTGAGTACGCGGCGGAGACGCTGAAGGACAGCGAATTTGGATTGCACCTCGCCCAGAAGGCCAATCCACGCGAAGCGGGGTTGCTGTTCTACGTCTCCTCCGCCGCCGAAAACATCGGCGACGCGCTGGCGCTCGTCGCGCGCTATTGCCGCATTGGCAACGAAGCGGTGCGCCTGAAGCTCGTTCGATACCCGGAAGGGATGACAATTGAGATTAAGTTTATCGGCGTTCCGAGGCATTTCGCATGGCAAAACACTGAATTCCTAGTCGCCGCTTTGATCAAGGGTTTGCGGGAGATGGCCGGGCGCGACTTTCAGCCGATGCAAGTCGCCTTCACTCTGGCGCGCGAGCCGGATCCAGGGGACTTCGAAGGCTTCTTTGGCTGCCCTGTCGAGTTCAGCGGCTCATCGGATCGGTTCAGCCTTTCGAATGAGACGCTCGCCATTCCGCTGGTCACCGGAGATCAACACCTGTTGGAGACGCTTCGACCCGTTTGCGAGGAAGCAGCGAAGGAGCGCAACACGGCTTACGGGACGCTCCGATCTTCAGTCGAGAACGAAGTGCAGAAAATTACTGCCGCACGGCAAAGCCAACAGGCAGGGGGTCGCCAAGGCGCTGGGGCTGACTGAGCGAACGCTGGGGCAAAAGCTAGGTGAGGAGAACACAAGTTACGAGAAGGTCGTCGATCGTTTGCGGCACAGCCTGGCGCTCCAATACATCAACGAGCCCAGCGTTTCGGTCGCGCAAATTGCCTGGTTGCTCGGCTATGAGGGACCGACCTCCTTCAATCGTGCTTTCACGCGCTGGACGGGCAGATCGGCGTCAGAGGCGCGCAGCGAGAATCAGCCTCGGAACGACAGCAAGGGTCGAAGCTGGGCCGCGCCCCGTAAGCTCGAACCCCGGCATTGGCAGATCGTACGCAGACGCCCCGGGCGGCGGCGCTGCGCACAATTAACCGTAAGATTGATGTAAGTTTGACGAAATTATCGCACATAATGTACATGTCCATGGCGGCATAGAGATAGCTAGGGGTTACGTGCAGTGAGTAGGATCCTTCTGAGTGTCGTTGCTGTGGCAGCGACGATCCTGACGGCTTCGGCAGCGCCCGCAGCGGCAGCAACTATCGGTGGCATAACGGTTTTCGATGACGGCCGCGTTAGCCCGACCGGACCTGACTTTGCCCAACCGGGCTTTGGGACCGGCACGGCGCAGATCCAAATTGGCCAGGTCAACGTCATTCCCCCGAATCCTCCTGAATTCGGCAATCCGGGCTGGAATCCCTACGGCCTCAGCGACACGACCCACCACTGGTGGAACATCGAGGGCGGCCAAGTGACGTTGAACGGGTCGAGCAACGCTTTGACCATCGTATGGGGCTCACCCAACGATACCAATCCCGCCGCGACCAATACGGTACAGTTCTACACTGGCGCGAACGGGACGGGCTCGCTCATCGGCGAAGTGCTCGCCTCAGATCTCTATTCGGCTTTCGGCGGCATCAACAACACCCAAGACCCCGGCTATCTCCTGTCTTTTCTGACGCCGGAGAAGTATGGCAGCGTTGTGTTTACGACCGGCGCGAGCGATTTCGAGTTCGCGGTCGCCGCGGTCCCGGAGCCGTCGACCTGGGCGATGCTCGGCATCGGCTTCGCCGGCCTCGCGCTCGCCGGCCACAAGCGCAAGCGGAATCGCCTCGCGCCAGCGCTCGGCTAAGTCATTTATCTGCACCTCCCAGCAGGAGCAGGCCGCCCAGGGGTTTGGGCGGCCTGCTCCGTTAAGCGATGGGCATAGGCGATGGGCAAAGATTCTGGCCCGGTAATCGAGGCGATTGCGGGACTATTGAGGACCGTTACCAAGCCCAGGATCGAGGCATCAGGGCGCCTGATGCGCACGATCTCGATAACACTTGAAATCCGCCCAGATTGTATAGGCGATCGACGTCCTGTTCCGCTGGCGTCTGGCGGTGAAATCGGCTAGACCCTGGCGGCGCGATTGGCGTCAAGGACCTCTTCCCATTGCCCGACATTGTTGCCGAGCGGCCCGCACCCGGCGGGCCAGCTGATATCAAACCCGTCTCGATCCTCGATGAAATGAAACGCAGCTATCTCGATTACGCGATGAGCGTGATCGTGAGCCGCGCATTGCCTGATGTTCGCGACGGGCTGAAACCCGTGCACCGGCGCATCCTCTATTCGATGCGCGAGAACAATTTCACTCCCGACCGGCCCTACAACAAGTCGGCGCGCACCGTAGGCGACGTGATCGGCAAGTATCACCCGCACGGCGAGCTTGCGGTCTACGACGCCCTGGTTCGCATGGCGCAGGACTTCTCGATGAGCGCGCCGCTCATCGACGGACAGGGCAATTTCGGCTCGGTCGATGGCGACCCGCCGGCGGCGCAGCGCTATACCGAAGCCAGGCTCGCGCCGGTCGCGATCCCTTTGCTCGACGACCTCGACAAGGACACCGTCGACTTCAAGCCGAACTACGACGACAAGGAGTTCGAGCCCGTCGTCCTGCCGGCGCGCTTTCCCAATCTGCTCGTCAACGGCGCAGGCGGCATCGCGGTCGGCATGGCGACCAACATTCCGCCGCACAATCTCGGCGAGGTGATCGACGGGCTTCTCGCTTTGATGGACAAGCCCGACATCACGCTTGAGGAATTACTCGAGCATATTCCCGGGCCCGATTTCCCGACCGGCGCATCCATCCTCGGACGAGCGGGCATCCGCGCCGCTTACGCGACCGGCCGCGGCTCCATCATCATGCGCGCCAAGGTCGCGGTCGAAGAGCTGCGCAAGGATCGCGAGGCGCTGATCGTCGGCGAGATCCCGTACCAGGTCAACAAGGCGACGCTGATCGAGCGCATGGCGGAGCTGGTTCGCGAGAAGCGCATCGAGGGCATCTCCGATCTGCGCGACGAGTCCGATCGCGACGGCATGCGGATCGTCATCGAGCTCAGGCGCGACGCGGTCGCCGACGTGGTGCTCAATCAGCTCTGGCGCTTCACTGCCCTGCAATCGAGTTTCGGCGCAAACATGATCGCGCTGAACGGCGGCCGGCCGGAAATGCTGACCCTGACCGACATGCTGCGCGCGTTCCTCGACTTCCGCGAGGACGTGGTCACGCGCCGGACCAAATATCTGCTCACCAAGGCGCGCGACAACGCGCATACCCAGGTTGGCCTCGCAATCGCGGTCGCCAACATCGACGAGGTGATCCGTCTCATCCGCACCTCCCCCGACTCGGGCGCTGCGCGCGCGGCGCTGATGGAGCGGGTGTGGCCGGCGCGCGACATGGCGCCGCTCATCACTCTGATCGCCGATCCGCGCCACGCGCTCGATGCCGATGGCGCGATCCGTCTCTCGGAAGCGCAGGCGCGCGCGATTCTCGAATTGCGCCTCGCGCGCTTGACCGCGCTCGGACGGGACGAAATCGCGGAGGCGCTCAATCGACTGTCGACGGAGATCGCCGACTATCTCGACATCCTGAGCTCGCGCGCTCGGCTGATGGGCATCATCCGCGACGAGCTCGTCAAAGCGAAGACCGACTTCGCTACGCCGCGCCGCACAATCATCCTCGACAGCGACGCCGACATGGAGGACGAAGACCTCATCCAGCGCGAGGAGATGGTCGTGCTGGTGAGCCACGGCGGCTACATCAAGCGCGCGCCGCTCTCGACCTACCGCGCGCAAAGGCGCGGCGGCAAGGGGCGCGGCGCGATGGCGACGCGCGAAGAGGATTTCGTCGCCAGATTGTTCGTCGCCTCGACCCATCAGCCGGTGTTGTTCTTCTCGTCGGCGGGACAGGTCTACAAGGAGAAGGTGTGGCGACTGCCGCTCGCCGCCCCGCAGTCGCGCGGCAAGGCGCTCGTGAACCTGCTGCCGCTGGAGGCGGTCGAGCGCATCACCACCATCATGCCGCTGCCGGAGGACGAGGAAAGCTGGGAGGCGCTCGACGTAATGTTCGCCACCACGCGCGGTACGGTCCGGCGCAACAAGCTGAGCGACTTCGCCCAGGTGAACCGCTCCGGCAAGATCGCCATGCGACTCGACGAAGGCGAGCGCATCGTCGACGTGCAGATCTGCTCCGACAAGGACGACGTCCTGCTGACCACCGCGCGTGGCCAGTGCATTCGCTTTCCCGTCGATGACGTGCGCGTGTTCAAGGGCCGCGATTCGATGGGTGTGCGCGGGATCGCGCTGGCCGATGGCGATAGCGTCATCTCGCTCGCCATCCTTAACTCGTTCGACGCCAAACCAGCGGAGCGCCTCGCCTATCTCAAGCAGCGTCGCTCGGGGACCGAGGGCGAGGTGGTGGAGGAAGCAGGCGAACCGGATGCTGAAGGCGAGAACGGCGCCGAAGCGAACGGCGCGACGATAGAGTCCGAGCGGTTTGAAGCTATGCAAGCGGCAGAGCAGGTGATCTTGACCTTGTCAGAGAACGGCTATGGCAAGCGCACCTCCTCATTTGAGTACCGCGTAACCGGGCGCGGCGGCAAAGGAATCGTCGCCATGGCGGTCAACGCCCGCAATGGCGCGCTCGTGGCCTCGTTCCCGGTAGAAGACAGCGATGAGATCATGCTGGTGACCGACGGCGGACAGCTCATCCGTGTGCCGGTCGCCGGCATCCGTATCGCCGGCCGCGCGACGCAGGGCGTGATAGTGTTCGACACAGCGGATGAGGAGCATGTCGTCTCGGTCGACCGCATCGGAGAGACCGAAGGCGAGGAGGAAGGGGAGTAGCCCGTCGTCGCCCCGCTGACCGGGGCAAGGCCCCGCCGGAACGCAGGGTTGGCCGCGGGATCGGCCAAGCGTAGACTGGCGCCTCGGAGAACACCCATGGGCGAAATTCTCGAACGTCCGCAGGCGCCGACGCGGCGCCGCTTCGACGTCGAGGCATACTACAGGATGGCCGAGGCCGGCCTTCTGGGCGACCCCCGTCGCGTCGAGCTGATCGACGGAGAGATATTTGACATGGCCGCCATCGGCAGTCCGCACGCCGAGGTCACGAACAGGTTTGCCCGCCTCTTCACCCGCGCCCTGCGTGACGAGGCGGCGCTGGTCAACCTGCAGAGTCCGCTGCGCCTCGACGCCTATAACGAGCCCGAGCCGGATCTCATGATTTTGCGCCCGCGGGCCGGCGGCTATCGCGCGAGTCATCCGAACGCCGCGGATGTTCTCCTCCTGGTCGAAGTCTCGGAAACCTCCCTCGCCTACGATCGCGGCGTAAATGGCCTCGAAGGATGCTTTCAGGAGGCGCCAACGAGGCTGCGCGCCCAACCACCGTTCGAGCCGCCGGACTGTGATCCGGGGGGATGCTGCGCATCGCTCCTTGAGGCATGAGACGGTGGAGTTGGGGCGGGCACGTTGCGCGCCTGAGAGTTGCGCAACTTTTTTCGTCCTCGAGTGGCTGCGCCTTGGCCACCTGGGTCGAATGAGCAGTGAGAGCCGCGGGTCGTGCGTGCTTTCGACTTGAACTCAGCCCGTCCTCCCCCTGTGACCGATATGTGATCCTTGTCACACCTCTCGCCCTGAGCGGTGGTTAGAAACCTTGCACCGTCGCTCGATTGTCCCCAATTGAGTCCGTGAGGGCGGAGACGACTCCAAGCGTGGGAAGAGACGCGGAGTTGGATCATGCCCGAGGAAGTCCTCGAACTTTTGATGGCGCAAGAGGACGGCGCTCCGCCGGCCGCCGTCAGCCTGGGAAGCCCGCTCGGCGAAAGCGGCGTGTCCGTGCTGAGCGCACGTTTCAATGGCGCCGTACACATCAGCGCCACCAGCCGGCGGAATCACCATGTCTTCTTCAGCCTGTCCGACCAGTTGCGCTATCGATGCCATATGGCCGGTCGCTCCCTTTCGCATGTGCCGCCGCCTGGGTCGCTCGCCGTCTGTCCCGCCGAGGCCGACTATGGCGCCGACGGTGATGGAACCGCGGAGGCCATTCTGGTTTCGGTCGATCCCGGATGGCTGGCGCTCGCCGCCGCGGAGGACTCAGAGATCGACGCGCAACTGATCGATCGGTTCTCGACCTACGATCAAGCGCTGCTCGATTTCGCTCTGACCTTGGCGTCGGAGAGCGCGGCGGGCTTCCCGAACGGGCCGCTTTTCTGGAACGAGATCGCGAGCGCGTTCATCGACGGGTTGCTGGCTCGTCACATGACGAGATTTAACAGCCGCACGAGAGGGATCTTGGGAAAGGACGCGTTCCGCCAGCTCAGGGACTATATCATGGCGCACCTCGACGAACCGATCGAGGTCGCCGCGCTCGCAGGCATAGCCAGGCGCAGTCCGTTCCACTTCACGCGCGTTTTCACTCAATCGGTTGGCGTCTCGCCGCATCGCTACGTTGTGCATCTACGACTTGAGCGCGCAATCGAGCTTATGCGCGATGGACAATCGGGGCTCGCTGAAATCGCGGCTTCAACAGGCTTCGCCGATCAGAGCCACCTATCGCGTTGGGTTCGGCGCGTTCACGGCGTCTCCCCCACGCAGCTCGCGGCATGAGCGGCGGAAAATCGCAGGAATCTTCACGACAAGCCATCCTCTTCGCCCTAAACGAAGTGCGATTGGAACCACCTTGCGGAAGGAACGGACATTGACTAATTCGCCCAGGACCTTTGTCTGCAAAGAAGTGGCGCCGACGACGCCGGCCGGCGGTTCAACTTCAATCTCCCCGAAACCATCGGCTACGGAAATGGCGGTGAGAGACGCCTCGCCGTTTCCGATCCCCGCCAACGAGCCGCAGCGGCTCAACGCGTTGCACGCCCTCGATATTCTGGATAGTGGGCCGGAGATGGTCTATGATGAAATAGCGGAATTGGCGGCGCAAATCTGCGGATGCCCAATCGGCTCCATCAGCTTCATCGACGACGATCGCCAATGGCTCAAGGCGAAATATGGCCTCCCCTCAGAGATAACTGACACGCCGCGAGGAGCTGCTGTTTGCTCGACAACGATCTGCGGCGCCGAGCTGTTGGTGGTGCCCGACTTGACGCAGGACCCCCGGTTTGTTCGCGCCGCGGTGGTCATCGACGACCCACATTGCCGATTCTATTGCGGCGTCCCGCTCATTACTGACCAGGGTTATGCGCTGGGGGCGCTCTGCGTCATGGATTTTGAGCCGCGCCGGCTTACCTTCGAACAAACGGAAGCGCTACGCCGGCTGTCGCGCCAGGTTCTGACCCTATTGGAGCTGCGTCGAAGGCTGATCGAGCATGACCGGACGATCCGGCAACTCGATCAAGCGCGCCACGAAGTCGCCACGCAAAAAGCGCGCGCCGAGGAACTCCTACACAACCTTTTGCCGCCCGCAATTGCCGACGAGCTTAAGAACAGCGGGCGCGTGCGACCCAGGTACCTGCGCTCTACGACAGTTTTGTTTGCAGATCTGCAAGGCTTTACGCTCCTGGCCGAACGAGCCGAGCCCGCGGCGCTCGTGGGCCTTCTTCACCAGTATTTCGCCGCGTTCGACGACATTGTAGTCCGTCGTGGGCTGGAGAAAATCAAGACGATCGGCGACGCCTATATGGCGGTTGGCGGGGTGCCCGAGACCGATCGCCCGCATCCTGTCGACGCCTGCCTCGCAGCGCTGGAAATGCAAGCGGCGGCCGCCCGGATAAAGTTGCGAAGCGATAGAATGCGACTGCCATCGCTGGAATTGCGGGTCGGCATTCACACCGGGCCAGTTATATCCGGCGTCGTCGGCAATCGCCGCTTCACTTTCGATATCTGGGGCGATGCGGTGAACACGGCGTCATTCATGGAGACGCACTGCCTTCCGGGGCGGATCAATGTCTCAGACACGGTAGCCGGACACGCCAAGGCACTTTTCGAACTGGAGCCGCGCGGTCCCGTCGAAGCCAAACACGAACGCACGCGCGAGATGTTCTTCCTCAATCGCCTCAAGCAGGAGTTTTCGCGCGACGAGGTCGGCCACCGGCCGAACGAGACTTTCGCCGCCGAATATAACCGCCTCCTGACCGGTCGGTCGCCGGCGCAATTCCTACAGAGACCGTCATTGCACTAGCCATCGGTGTCTTTATCGCCTGGGGTCCGGCGCGTTCACGGGCGTTTCCCTCACTGAGCTCGCGGCCTGAGGGCTGAGTAGAATCGCAGGAATCTTCACGACAGGCCGTCGCGCTTCTCCTAAAGAGCCAGCCCATGGGAGCGCAGAAATAATGCGCTCGATTCGCAGTTCAGGAGAAGGACTATGGCCGATACCGGAAGAACATTGGTCGGAAGAACATTGGATTCTCTCGCAGCGCGGCTGCCCGGCCGCGTGTCGACCCCTGGTCAGGATGGCTACGCCGATGCGATGGCGATTTGGTCAAAGTGTGTCGGCCGCATGCCGCGCGCCGTCGTCCACTGCCGGACGGTCGAAGACGTGCAGTCGGCGATCCGCGCCGCCGGTGATTGCGGTCTTTCGCTCTCGGTGCGCGGCGGAGGCTACGACTGGGCCGGTCGCGCCCTGTGTGACGGCGTCGTCATCGACATGAGCGGAATGAGAAGCGTGGCGGTCGCATCTGACGAGACGGCCACAGTGTCGGGAGGCGCCCGCGCCGCAGATGTCGCGACCGCAACTCATCCGTATGGTCTCGCCGCCGTGACAGGCTCGGTCGGGGCGGTCGGCATGGCCGGGTTCACGCTAGGCGGCGGCTATGGGTCGCTGATCGGCCGGTTCGGGCTCGCGCTCGACAATCTCGAAGCCGCCGAGATCGTACTCGCGGATGGCCGCGTCGTCGTCGCCAGACCCGACAACGAACCGGATCTCTTATGGGCGCTTCGCGGCGGGGGCGGCAATTTTGGCGTCGTCACCACGATGCGCCTCAAACTGCATCCTCTGCGGAGCGTTCGCATGGGCGTCCTCTTGTACCCATTTTCCGAGGCCAAGGCCGTGCTCGAACGCTGCGCAGACATTGCCAATTCGGCGCCTGATGAACTGTCGATGCAGGTTGGGGTCGTCCATGGGCCAGATGGCGCGCCTCTCGTTCTGGTCAGTCCCACCTGGTGCGGCGCGCCGGAGGATGGGGAAGCACAGACGGCGCCTTTCTTGAAACACGGAACGCTGCTCATGGGCGCTGTCGAGACGATGTCCCACCGCAGCTCGCTTGCCGCCTTCGACGCCTTTGTCGTCAACGGGCGCCGCACTTTCATGGAGACATGGGGGATTCCCGTGCTTGGCGGCGGCGTCGTCGATGCTTTCATCGCGGCAATGGAGACTGCAGCCTCGCCCGGTTGCGCGGTCCTCACTCACGAGTTTAAGGGCTTCGCGATGCAGGTGTCGGACGAAGCGACGGCCTTCGGTCTGCGGCGCAAGCACGTGCTCGTCGAGATTCTCGCCCAGTGCCCTGAGCGGTCGGACGCCACCGAGGAAGAACGACACCGGAAGTGGGCGCGCGGCGCGCGCAAGTCGTTTGATCCAATCGCGTTGCCCGGCGGATATCCGAATCTACTCGCCGGCGACGACGACCCAAACCGTATCCTGCGCAGCTACGGCGGCAACGCAGAGCGGCTCATCAAAGCCAAACGGCGCTATGATCCGGACAACGTTTTTAGATCGGCCATCCCGCTGCCGGACGCCTCTGTGGTCGCCGCGGCCGCGTGATGCAACGCGTTGCGTTCCCGCCACCCCGAACCCATGTTGGATGCTAGGCGAACAGAGGGAAAAATCCGATGACCCGACGCGCGCGCGACGTTCTCATCGACATCCTGCGCGATGAGGGAATAACCCACGTCTTTGGCAATCCCGGCTCGACCGAGATGCCGCTCATGGACGCGCTGGTCGACGCGCCGGACATCGCTTATGTCCTCGCCCTTCAGGAGGCGACCGCGGTCGGCATGGCCGATGGCTGGGCGCTCGCCTCGGGCCGCGCCGCCTTCGTCAACCTGCATGCGATGGGCGGCCTCGGCAACGCCATGGGCGTGCTGGTCGCCTCCAAGGCGAGCGAGACGCCGCTCGTCGTCACCGCCGGCCAGCAGGACACCCGGCATCTCATGACCGAGCCGTGGCTCTCCGGCGACCTTGTAGCCCTCGCCGAGCCGGTCGCCAAGTGGGCGAAGGAGTTGCGGCGAGCCGACGATGTCGGTCCGGCGCTCCGGCGCGCCTTCGGCCTTGCCCGCACTCCGCCGTGCGGGCCCGTGTTCCTGTCGCTGCCTATGGACATCCTCGATCAGGAGGTGAATCACCCGGCGCCGCCGGCTTCTGCGCCGCCGCGGCTCGGGCCTTCGCCTGACGCGGCGCGGCTAGCCGAGAGGCTCGCCAGCCTCAACCCGGATCGGGTCGTCGTCCTCCTCGGCGACGACCTGCCGGCGGCCGCGAGCACTGGCCTGGTCGCCTTCGCCGAGGCTGGCGGCTTTCCGGTCTGGGGAACTCAGCTCACTTCGCGCACCGCCTTTCCGTCGCACCATCCCTGTTGGGCGGGAGTGCTGAAGCCGGATTTCGCCGACATGCGCGCTCACCTAAAATCCGCGCAAGCGATCGTCCTTGTCGGCGGGCGCGCGTTCGTCGCCTATCCATATCGCGAAACGGAGCCGGTGCCCGAAGGGGTCGCGGTCATGCATATCGCCGACAATCCGGTGGCGTTCGGACGCGAACACGCGGCCGACATGGCGCTCCTTGGCGACATTGGCCAGACGCTCGCCGCGGCGGCCGGACGCCTCAAAGAGCTGGTCGACAACGGGAAGGTCGCGGCGGGACTCGCCGCGTGGGGCGCGCGGCGGCGCGAAGCCAGGGA
>DASXXT010000372.1:0-14480 GCA_036502965.1 Roseiarcus sp.
TCAAGTTCTCGCCGAGGCCTCGCCCTGAGGCGCCGCGAAGCGGCCTCGAAGGGTGTTCCCGATGACTGTCCCCGCTGGATCATCCGACGAGGCCTTATTGCCTTGACAAAAAGCGTCTCCGGATGAGGCCGACGGCGGGAATCGCAGAAACTACCGTATGAGATAGTTATTTGATCCGTTCCAATCCGCCTCTGCAGCGCTGACGTTCGGGACATCGGAAAACATCCTGCTCGATATTTCTGGAATCGCAAAGCTCTTGTTGAAAAATTTTGGCCCCTCACAGATAGCGGTTCAGCAGGTTCTCGTAATATTCCTGCCGGCCCGACTTGGGCTTCGGCTCGATCTTCTCTTTGGCAACCCGCGCTGCGATCGACTCGAGCGTCGCGCCCTTCGCCAGCATCGCCTTGGCCTCGGGCTTATCCCAGCCGGCGTAGCGCTCGGCGCGCAGCGCATCGAACTTGCCTTCCTCGATGAGACGCGCGGCCGCGACCAGCGCCCCAGCGCAGGCGTCGATGCCGCCGATATGGCCGAGCAACAGATCGGCCGGGTCGATCGACTGACGGCGCACTTTGGCGTCGAAATTGAAACCGCCCGGCGCGATTCCGCCTGCCTTCAAGATGAAGTACAGCGCCGGCACGAGCTCGGCCGCGTTGTTGGGGAACTGGTCGGTGTCCCAGCCGGACTGATAGTCGTTGCGGTTGGCGTCGACGGAGCCCAGCATTCCGAGCGAGGTCGCCAGCGCGACTTCATGCTCGAAGGAATGGTGCGCAAGCACCGCATGGCCCACCTCGATGTTCAGCTTGACCTCCCGCTCGAGTCCGAAGCGCTGCAGGAAACCGAACCCCGTGGCGACGTCGAAATCGTATTGATGCTTGGTCGGCTCCTGCGGCTTCGGCTCGACCAGGATCACGCCGTTGAACCCGATCTTGTGCTTGTAGTCGACGACCAGGGAGAGAAAGCGCCCGAGTTGATCCTGCTCGCGACGCAGGTCGGTGTTGAGCAGCGTTTCGTAACCCTCGCGGCCGCCCCACAGCACGTAATTGGCGCCGCCGAGCTTATGCGTTGCGTCGATGGCGTTCTTCACCTGCGCCGCGGCGTAGGCGAACACGTCCGGGTCGGGATTGGTGGCCGCTCCCGCTATATAGCGCGGATGGCTGAAGAGATTGGCGGTGCCCCACAGCAGCTTCACCCCGGTCGTCTCCATCTTCTTGGCGAAGAGATCGGTGATCGCGGCCAAGTTCTTGCCAAACTCCGCGAGATTCGCGCCCTCCGGAACGACGTCGCGATCGTGGAAGGTGAAGAACGGAAAGCCGAGAGTCGTGAACATCTCGAACGCCACGTCGGCCTTGGCGCGCGCGCCCTTCATCGTCTCGCCGTCCCATGGGCGCTCGAAGGTCGGCGCGCCGAACATGTCGGTCCCCATCCAGGCAAAGTTGTGCCAGTAGCAGACCGCAGGCCGCAGATGCTCGGCCATGGTCTTGCCCATCACGACGCGGGACGGATCGTAGTGGCGGTAGGCATAGGGATTGTCGCTCTTCGGGCCCTCAAAGCGTACAGGGCCGATGTCGCCGAAAAAGCGCTTGCTCATGTCGTCTCCTCCTTTCGTCCGTTGATGCTCCGCCCTCGCAGCCGAAGCTCACAAAGGCAGAGTCGCTCCCGTTCCGAGCCATTTGCTGATGAGCGCAAAAACGGTTCCGTCCTTCATCAGCTTTGCCTGCGCCTCGTTGATCGCGTCCTTCAGCGCCGTATTGCCCTTTCGTACGCTGACGCCAAGGAGCTCATGCGTGATGCCGGTCTGAACCACCTTGAGCTGCGGGCGCGTGCGCAGGTACCATTCCGTGACGGGCGCGAGTTTCATGAATACGTCGCACCCGCCGGTCGACACGTCGTCCAGAGCTTTTTCGATCTCGTCATAGGCGTAAACCCGGACCCGCGCCACAGTATGCTCTGCGAGGAGCCTCTCGGCCACAGGCTCGCTTGTATTTCCGTTCTGCACGCCGATGACCAGGCCCTTGAGATCCGCAATACTATGCACATTCGGATGCCGGGTCGGATCGACGACCAGCGACTGACCGGAGAGCGCATAAGGCGAGCAGAAGTCCGCGATCCGTTCCCGGCCGGCGGTGATCGTCGTGCCCGAAGCGATGCAATCATAGGCGTTGTCGTCGAGGCCGGAGAAGATGCCGTTGAAGTCGGCGCCAGTGTAGCGGACGAGCCGCCATTCGCGGCCCAGCATCTTCGCTATGCGTTGCATGAGGTCGACGTCGAAACCCGCCAGACCGGCGTCGTCCACGAACTCGAAGGCGGGTCCGGCATTGCCGCGGCGACCCTCAGCGGCGCGGCGGCCTTTCCGATGTTGGCGCGGAGCGTGCTCGCGGCCAACATAAGCGTTGCTCCGATCAGGCGGCGACGATTGATCCCCATGCCCGCCCCCTTCGCTTGGCTCATTTCCTTCACGACATCGTGGCGGCAATGGCCGGACTTAGCATCTCAAGGCATCTGGAATTCACGCACGAACCGGGTGAGCGCCGCAAGCTGATCGCGCAGTCCTCGACAGTGATCGATTCCAGCGGATTGTGGCACGCCGCCCTTGCAGCGAACGAACAGCATGTTGCGGGACCGAGCTTGCCCATCGCCATCGTGTCGCGCCACGCCCCCGACGGCGGGACGGAACGCCGACCGCTTCGACCGCCTTCTTCAGGCCCTCGACGACGCTCGGATCGCTAACGTTCCGAACGTCAATCAATCCTGGCCGTCTCAACTCCAAGCCAACGCGCCAGCGTCCTGCGTTCTTCGTCCGTCATTTGGCTAAAATTGTTCGGCGGCATCGCGTGGGTCAGCACTGCCTGCTGGCGAATGGCGGGCGCGAAACGAGCAATATGCTCGGGCGTATCGAGTAGCACGCCCTTTGGCGCTTCGCCGATCCACTCCATCGGTTCAGGCGCATGGCACATCATGCATCGCAGCTGCACGATATCGACGACTTCCGGCGGCGCCTTCGCTTGATCCAGACTTGCGGCCTCGGTCGGCAGCGCCGCCAGCCCGATCAGCGAGCGCATGCCGGGCGAGGCGGTCGCCGCGACGCCGAAGGCGCAAAGGATGGCGAACGCGGCCGCCGCCCACGCCCACCAGGGAGCGCGGTCGTGATCGAGATGCCAAACGTTATAGAAATAACGCACCATCGCGCCGGCGACGATGATGCAGGTAACGATGGCGGGAATCGCACGCGGATTGGAGAAGGTCGACGGATAGTGGTTCGACAGCATCAGGAACAGCACCGGCAAGGTGATGTAGTTGTTGTGGGTCGACCGCACCTTCGAGCTTTTGCCCCATGCCGGATCAGGCTTCTGGCCAGCCATCAACGCGGCGACGCTTTTGCGTTGGTTCGGCATGATGACGAAGAACACATTGGCGGTCATGATCGTCGCCATCAGGGCGCCGGTATGGATGAGCGCGCCGCGGCCAGAGAAGACGAGGCTGAAGACCCAGCTCGTCGCCACGACATAGCCGAAGCCCACCAGCGCAAGGAGCGGCTCATTGGCGGCGAGAGGGGAGCGGCACAGGAAATCGTAGACGATCCAGCCAAGCGCCAGCGCGACGATCCCGATCAGCGCCGCCTGCCACGGCTCGAGCGGCATGACCGCCGGATCGATGAGAAAGAGCGACGACTGGCCGTAATAGACCCAGCACAACAGCGCAAAGCCGCTCATCCAGGTCCAATAGGACTGCCACTTGTGCCAGATGAGATGCTCGGGCAGCGCGGACGGAGCGAGCAGGTACTTCTTCATTTCATAGAAACCGCCGCCGTGCACCTGCCAGGATACGCCGGCCAGCGCCGGATCGTCGTTCGCGCGCTTGCGCAAGCTGGCGTCGAGATGCATGAAGAAGAATGACCCGCCGATCCAGGCGATGGCCGCCGTCACATGGAGCCAGCGCAAAAGCGCTGAACCCCATTCCCAGCCGAAGGTCTCGAGCGCCCCCATCAACCTGCCTCCTCCGGGCGAGACGAAATGCGCCCGGCCGGATCACGATAAGGGCGGCGGCGCGATTTTGGTAGGGCGGCGCCATCGCCATCGATGCTTAGCGCCGCGGGCCGCAAAGACTGCGCCGTCCGCTAAAAGCGGCGCATTGATAACCCCCCGTTAACACTATCAGAGTCTTAAATCGCAACGAGAAAATCAGGTTTTCCAGCGTCTGACAAAAGCCCAAGTTTCGGCCGATTTGCGGCGCAGACCCCGGCCGATCCCGTTTCCGCCGCCGTGGCCCGCGGTCCGCCCGCCAACTAAAGGTCGCCCACCCCGATGAATCCTGCCGACGTAGCCGCCGCAGCCGCGACTCCGGAAACCAGCATCCTCGAGATGTTTTGGTCGGCCCACATCGTCGTGAAGGCGGTGATGCTCGGCCTGTTCCTCGCTTCGCTCTGGTGTTGGACGATCATTTTCGACAAGACCCGGCTGTTTCGCAAATTCAAGAGTGAGATGGAAAGTTTCGAGCAGATCTTCTGGTCGGGCCAATCGCTCGAGGAGCTCTACACTTCGCTCTCCAGCCAATCGAACAACACGGCCGCGGCGGCCCTGTTTGTGGCGGCCATGCGGGAGTGGAAGCGCTCGTTCCAGCAGGCGGCCGGCTCATTCCGCGGCCTTCACGCGCGCATTGACAAGGTTCTCGACGTCTCGATCGCACGCGAGGTCGAGCGGCTCGAATCGAACCTCCTTGTTCTGGCGACCATCGCCTCCGCAGGACCGTTCATCGGTCTGTTCGGCACGGTGTTCGGCATCATGAACTCGTTCCAGTCGATCGCAGCATCGAAGAACACTTCGCTCGCCGTCGTCGCCCCCGGCATTGCCGAAGCGTTGCTGGCGACGGCCATCGGCCTATTCGCCGCCATCCCGGCGCTGATCGCCTACAACAAGCTCCAGGGCGACGTCGCCAAGGCGCAGGCGCGGCTGGAAAGCTTCGCCGACGAATTCTCGTCAATCCTGTCCCGGCAGATCGACCATCACTTGTCGATCGAAAAAGTCTCCTGAGGCGGACGGAGCGACACGATGGCCACCTCCCCTCTTATTGGCGGGCGCAAGAGCGGTCGAGGACGGCGCGGCGTTCCGCGCTATGGTGCGATGGCGGACATCAACATGACGCCGTTCATCGACGTCATGCTCGTGCTTTTGATTATCTTCATGGTCGCCGCGCCCCTCCTCACCACTGGCGTTTCGGTCGATCTCCCGCGGGCGAGCGCCACCGCGCTCAATGTCGATCGCAAGCCGATCGCGGTCTCGCTCAACGAGCAGGGTCAGCTTTACGTGATGGACGAGCCGACGGCCGACACGGATCTGGTCGCCAAGCTCCAGGCGGCCTCGCAAAGCGATATCGATCAGCGCATCTACCTTCGCGCCTCAAAAATAGTCCCCTACGGACGCGTGGCGGAAATCATGGCGGCGGTCACCTCCGCCGGGTTCAAGAAGGTGGCCCTGGTCACCGAGCCGATCAAACAATAGCCCGGAGCGGCGTTGGAAGAACGGCGGTCATATTCGAATTTCGCGGGCTCCGCAGCGCTACATGGGGCGTTGCTGGCGCTGGTCCTGCTCGGCTTCGCCGCGGCCCCCAGATTCTCGGACACTCCCGAAGCCATCCCGATTCAAACAGTTTCGTTGAGCGAACTCAATCAGATCGCCGAGGGCGAGAAAGACGCCAAGCCCGCGCCGCTGCCCGCGCCCGCGCCGCCTGACCCGCCCCCAGATTTGCATGCGTCCGTAGAGCCGCAACCCCCGCCGCAGCCCGCGCCCACGCCGCCCTCCAAAGCCGAGTCGGCGCCACCGAAACCCGCGCCGCCGCCCAAAGCGGAGGCGACGCCTCCGCCGGAGCCTGAGCCGATGCCGCCCGAGCGGCCGGAGCCCCCGCCTCCGCCGAAGCTCGTCATGCAAGAGGCGCCGGTTCAGCCGCCCATACGGCCAAAATTCGCTGACGCTCCACCCGAGAAGCCAAAGGAGCCGGCGCCCGAGAAGCCCAAGCCTGTGCGCAACTTTGATCCGAACGTGATCGCCAAGGTCATCGGACAGGGCAAGACGTCGACACCCGCGGTCGCGCCGACTCAGACGGCCGCAATGACGCCCCAGGGGCTGCCGCATCACGACGCGCCCCGCATGTCGATGTCGATGGCCTCGGCGCTCGACGCGTGGCTGACGGAGAGCTACCTCAACTGCTGGACGCCCCCGCCGAGCATACCTGACGGCGATACGTACGTCGCGCAAATCAAGGTGATCTTCAACCCCGACGGCTCTCTCTCGGGGCGTCCGGTTCTCATCAATCCGCCGACCGACCGGGCTTGGCGCGCGCATGCGGAAAGCGCGATGCGCGCGGTCCGGAAATGCGATCCCCTGAAGGTTCCGGCCGAATACATGCCCTATTTCGAACAATGGAAGGTCGAAACCATCCACTTCGATCCGCGAGAGTCCCAGGGATGACGGCTGTGCATCCGCGGGGGCGCGCTTCACCGCTTTGTGAGAACCGAGAACGAGAATCAATCGCCATGCGCATTTTCTCAAGGACTATCGCGGGACTCGTCCTCGTCGCGGTCGCGGCGGGCGCTTATGGTTACGAGCGCCTCCGGCATCGCCATCCCTCTCGCTTCGTTGGGGCCCCCAAACCGGCGACGCAGCCCCCTATGCCCCCCGCGCCGCCCGCCGGAATCGCGGCGGCTCGAGCCCCGGTCGCGACAGCGCCGATCGAGCCCCCCTCGCGCATGTCGCCGGCACAGCAGGCTGGCCTCGACGCCTGGCTGATCAAGACCTATCTCGCATGCTGGAAGCCGGCGCGGCAGCCGGTCGACGCCGATGCCTACGTCGCGCAGGTGCGCCTCGCCTACAACCCGGACGGCTCCCTGTCGAAGCCGGCGAAGCTCGTCAACCCGCCGTCAGACCCGGCGCTCAAACCGCAGGCGAAGAGCGTCCTAGCCGCCGTGCAGAATTGCAACCCTCTGCCGGTGCCGGCGCAATATCGCCCGTTTTATGAGCAATGGAAAACCAAGACCATCCACTTCGATCCTCAAATCGCTGCTCGGTGAGCGCAGGCGGCGAAGTATGGTTGTCGTCCTGCGAGATCGCCCGATGAATGTTTTTTGCTTCGTTTCGCGCCGCTGCGCGCTTGCAGCCTTGGCGTTCGGCCTCGCCACGCTCGCCGGCGCGCCCGCGATCGCAGCGGGCGACATCTATGTGCATGCGGGCGCCAATTTCAAACCGATGACCATCGCGGTGACTCCGTTCGCGGGCGAAGAGGCAGGCGAAAAGATCAGCGGCGTTGTGTCCGCTGATTTCGCCCGCTCGATTTTCCTGCTGCCGCTCAATCCGACCAACTTTCCCGAAACGATCGCCAATCCTGACGCATCGCCCAACATGGATGCTTGGAAGACGGCCGCCGCGCAGTTCGTGCTGACCGGACGGGTGCTCCATCAGGACGCGGGGCGCGTCACCGCGCAATTCCGTTTGTGGGACACGGCGACCGGCGAGCAGGTCGCCGGTCAACAGTATTCGACCGACGCCCCGAACGCACGCCGAGTCGCGCACATGATCGCCGACGCGGTATTCTCGCGCGTCACCGGCGAGAAGGGATTTTTCGATTCCCGGATCGTCTACGTCGACGAGACCGGCCCGAAGGAGAGGCGGCACAAGCGGCTGGCGGTCATGGACATGGACGGCGCCAACGTCAAATATCTCGACGGCGGCAAAGAGCTTGTCGTCACCCCGCGTTTCTCGCCTTCCGCCCAGCAAGTCGCGTACATGTCGTTTGGCTCCGGCGACCCAAAGGTGACCCTGCTCAATCTCGATACCGGACAACGCGAGTCAGTCGGCAATTTTCCCGGCATGACCTTCGCGCCGCGGTTCTCGCCGGACGGTCAACAGATCGTGCTGTCGCTCTCCGACGGCGCGAGCACCAACCTTTACTCAATGGACCTGCGCTCGCGCGCCACCACGCGCCTCACCGAGGGTTCGGCGATCGACACTTCGCCGACTTATTCGCCCGACGGCTCGCAAATCGCCTTTGAATCCGATCGCGGCGGCTCGCAGCAGATCTATGTGATGAGCGCAAGCGGGGGTCCGGCCAAGCGCGTTTCATTTGGCGAAGGCCATTACTCGACGCCGGTCTGGTCGCCGCGCGGCGACCTGATCGCCTTCACCCGCATCAAGAACGGCTCGTTCGGCATTGGCGTGATGAAGCCGGACGGCTCAGGTGAACGAATCCTCGTCGAGGGCTTCCACAACGAAGGGCCGACCTTTTCCCCGAACGGCCTCTATCTGATGTTCTTCCGCGACGCCGGCGGCGCCGGCGGCCCCAAGATCTACATGACCGACATTTTCGGCCACTCTGAGTTCCTCGTGCCGACGCCGAATTACGCCAGCGATCCCTCCTGGGGTCCGCTGATGCAATAAGGTCAGATCCAAATTCCCGAACGCAACCAGGTCGTCCGAATATTTCCCGTTGGGGTTGAAACTAACGGTAAGTCATAATCACTCGGTCAATGGACGAGCAAGTATTGAAGACGGCGAAGAGCACAGTGTTCGCTGTCCCTGTTGACATTAGAACGATACCAGATAACGTTAGGTGCGGCGCAGAACGCATAATTGTGATTATTACAACACAGAAATGATGGCAATCAGTAAAGACCGATAACAACTTTGGAAGCGTGTCGTGCAGATACAACACCAGACCGCCGCAAGTCCAAAGCGGACTTGGCGTCTGATCAACGTCGCCTGGAAGAAAATGCTGGAGGCGCCAGCTAATCTCGGCTCACAAGTTGTGGCCTGGCCTCCGGTGGCGTCCCGTATGGAGGCATCTTATGAAAAAGCGAAGCGTTCGCACGAAGCGCATTTGCCTCGTTTGCGCGACTCTGACGCGCGGATTGTCGAAGACCTCAAGAAGTCGGCTGTTTCGATCACATCGCTCGAGGCGATGGGCCTCGAAGGCGCGGACGCGCTGCTCACGGACGCTTACGCGTTGGTCGCCCGACATTCTCCATGGACACGATCCTTCCAGGCTGACGGCGTCGATATTGTCGCGCACGACAAGATCATCCGCTGGGGCTTAAGCGATCGGCTGCTGGACATTGCCGAGAGTTATCTCGGCGTGCCCACCGGGTACGACGGGATCAACGTCTTCTTCACAAAGGCGGACGGAATGGAGGCCGGGGCGAGGCGTTGGCATCGGGACGCCGAAGACAGGCGCATGCTGAAAATCGCCCTCTATCTCAATGATGTGGACGAAGATGGCGGTCCCTTGCAGGTGCTACGCCGTCAGTTGCCGCATCATGACCGGATGGTCAGAGGCAAGTTTCCAATCCTGAGTCAGGAAAAGTTGGAAAAGGCTCTGGGCGATTTCGACCCTGATCGAGATGTCGTCACCTGTACCGGGAAGGCCGGAACAGTGATCTTCGCAGATACTGCCGCCATGTATCATCGCGGCAAACCCGGGAGCGCGCGGGATCGCTGCGCGATCTTCTTCAACTATATAAACCGGGCGCCGCTGCGGCCGTTCCGGTGCGAGCGAAGCCCGATTTCCCGGGCGCAGACCAGGCGCTTGGCCGCGTCCATGCCGCAGCGTCAGCGCGACTGCCTGCTTTGGCGCGACTCCCTCCCCCTCGTTGCGCGGATCGTCCCGCCCGCGCCGGTGTGGAAGTAGGATCGCTGGAACTGGCCTGAAGCGGTGGGATCTCATCTCGGGCGGCAGCGCACACTGACGGGACTGAGTTCGTCCGCCAATCTCTTAACCCGCCTTCCCCCTCACATGATTTTCGACCCCAAGCAAAAATGCGCTTGTGCCCGCTCGTTTCGCACAAATAAGAGCCCCAGTACGCACGTGGATGCGGTCGCGTACCGGCCGGCGGGGATCTGGACAAGAGGCCAGTCAACCGCCCTGAGTAAGGTGGGCAGCCGCAGGCGAACCGGCTTGCGCTTTCGTGGCAGCTGATTTCGGCTCGCCATTCAGTGTGTCAAGATCGGTCGGTCTTGGCTCTTTTCCTTCTCGAAGGAAATCGATCATATCCAGGAAAATAAAGATGAACCGTAGGACCGGGTTTTTTTTGACGCCGTCCGGGTTCAATGGACCTTCGATCGGAAGCTCATGGGCGGGGTCGCGCTCGACCGCCTTTCGGTAAAAGCGCCATGTCGCGTGACCGAGCACCGGCATGACGACGGCCAAGCCAAAGAACACCGGCAGCGAGCCGATGACCAGCGCTACGGCGACAATCAGGCCCCAGAATGCGACGGCGAGCGGATTGGCGCGCGTCACGCGTAACGAAGCCTGAAGCGCGGGCACGAGGCCGAGGTCGCGATCAAGCATCAGCGGGAACGAGACGACACTGATCGCAAGCGCGAGCGCGGCGAAGCAAAAGCCGACCAGCACGCCAACGACGATCAACGTCCACCCGCGACCGGTGCTCAGAACGTCCTGAAGGAATGGGATCGCGCCGGCGGGCGCGTTGGGCCCGTAGAGCAACACATAGATGAGCTCGGCGGCGAAGATCCAGGCGGCGAAGATCGCGAGCAGAAGCAGGCCGAACGCCAGAATCGAGGGTAGAGCGGGCGAGCGAAGGACCGCGAAGGCGTCCCGTCCCCTCACCGCCAGGCCGCGTTCGCGCCGGCGGCTCATCTCATAGAGGCCGATGGCGACGAACGGCCCTACGAGTGCAAAGCCTGCCGCGAGCGGAAAGGCCAGGTGGAGCGCGTTGCCGAGTGATGTCATCGCGAACAGCGCGATCCCCGCAACGGCGTAGAACAGGCCGACGAATACTGGATACGTCGGCATAGAGAAGAAATCGTCGAGCCCCTCCTTGAGCGCGGCGAAGCAGTCGTCCGGGCCGACCCGTCGCACTCGCGGCGCCGCAGCGAGAGCCTCGGGTCCGAAATAGACGTGGAAAGCGGAAGTCACAGCGGCGCCTCCTTTTGCGTCGTCTGCGCCGATCGAGATTCGGGCGTCAGCCAGGGAGGACCTTAACGTCGCGAAATCTCGCGCGGACTTATTCAGGAAAGCTTACACCCGGCCGCGCGGCCTGTCACCCGCAATCGGAAACGAAGCGATCTAACGCGTTTGGCTCACCCGGCCGCCGCCCGGCGCGCCTTCACGGCCGCCGCCCGACGCGATCCGACCGTCTTGGTCAGAACGACGATGACGGCAAGCGTCGCGCAATAAGCGACGACCTGCAACACGGAGGGTTGGTCGGAATACCCGACCAGCGTGTGCAGCACGCGCCCGAACAGGCTCGTATCCGACAGGACGGCGGACGTATCCCACGCCGTCTGGCTCAGCATGGTCAAGATGCCGGCCTGCTGCAGGAATAGCACAGCCTGCGCCGCGAGGCCTGCGGCGAGCAGGCTAATGAGCGCAGTCGTAACCGCAAATAGGCGCCGCTGGGGGATTGCGACCAAACCGAGGTAGGTGAGCGCCGTCACCGCGACGCCCGCTGCGAGCCCAAGAAGCGAGCCAATCATGAGTTCGGTGGTCGTTGAGCCCCCGGCCGCGAGGAGGCCATACATGAAGAGCGCGACCTCCGAGCCCTCGCGCATCACCGCGACAGCGCAAACAACGCCAAGGGCGAAGATCGATTGCGAGCCGGATCGCACCGCTTCGCCGACGCGCTTGACGTCGGCGGCCAGCTCGCGGCCATGGCTCGCCATCCAGACGTTGTGCCAGGTCAGCATCACGACAGCGATGAACAGAATCAAGGCGTTGAAGACCTCCTGGCCGACGCCCGCCAAGGCTTCGCCGATCGCGCCTGCGAAGGCGGCCACGAGCGATGCGCCGACAACACCGGCTAGGACGCCCACCGCTATCGCGAGCCGGCTGCCGGCGAGACCCTTCGTCACGGCCAACACAATGCCGACAATGAGGCCAGCCTCGATGACCTCACGAAAAACGATGATAAGCGCGCCAAGCATCGCCGTTCTCTAATCCAGCCCCGCTGAACGGCGGCCGCTCATTTGACCACCAAGAAACCCTCAGTGGTGTCCTCATGATAATCGTCGAAGAAACGATAGCGGCCGGAGGTCAGCGGGCGGACCTGCACGGAGATCTTGCCCCCGGCCGGGACGGCCTTTTCTACCCGCAGCGTCTTGCTTTCGAATTCGGACGGCGTCGAGTCGAGGTTGGACACTTCGATGACAATTGGCTTGCCCGCCGGCACAGTCGGCTCCGCGGGCGAAAATTTGTGGTCCTTGAGCGTCACGCTCACCTTCGTCACGTCTTGGGCCGGCGCGTCGAATGATTGCGCGTAGAGCCCCAACGCCAAGGCACCGGCAAAGAACGAAAATCGTTGGCCCGCCATCATCCATGTCTCCGTTCCTTATCGGCGGCGGGGGCTGGACCTCTCGTGGATCGCCGCCGCGCGCTCTCGACTGGCGGCGCGCCAACGCGATTTCCTCCCCTGAACCGGGGGCGCGAAACATGCGGCCGAGAACAGGTCGGATAACAAGCAGACGCCGATCGGACAATAACCGGGGAGACAAATTAGAAACGATTCAAATTGGAAACGTTTCAATTTCCCCGTTCAACCGCCGACCGGAAGACATTCGCGCCGGGCTGCGGCGCTCGGCCCGCGGCGGCGCGCGCCCTCCGGACTCCGCCGCGTTTCATCGTTAAGGCTCGCTTCCAATCCATGACGGTGGGTTGACCCTCCCGCGAAATTGTTTGCCTCAGCACAAGAAACCCCTTGCGCCCAGACGCGATTCGCACAAATAATGATCTTGCCCAATACGCACGTGCCTGTGGTCGTGTGTCGGTCGGCGGGGATCTGGACAAGAGGCCAGTTAACCGCCCTTGGAAGACCGACAGCCGGAGGCGAACCGGCGTACCCCGCCCAACGGGGGACGCGACTTGAAGCAACGACGGACCGGGCTTTTTTGGTCTCTGTCGGCCCTCCAAAGGTCGGCGCCCAAAGAGGCTTGTCTTTCTTGCCGGGCGTGCGGACGGGACACTTCCTCGTCCAAACGATGGCCCTGATCGCTTGAGGCTACTTGGCCTCGGGCGCGTCTTGGCCACGGCGTAGCAGCTGACCGCCCAAGCGGTCCGTCGATGGCTTCTCTGAAGCCGTCGCGGATTCGTGCAGCGGTCGCGTCGGCGGGTCAACGACTGCGCGTCGCGTCTCCAACGCGCGAGCGGAAAGTCGCATCGCCGGTGAATCCTTCATTTGCCAGGCGCGGAGCCTTCCGCGCGCTTGGGGGATGCCGCTCATGACTGACCGCATCAAGGACTTTCTCGCCCGCAACCACGAAGACGGCCCGCGACTGGTCGTCGATCTCGAGGTCGTGCGCGAGAATTATCTGGGCTTCGCCAGCGCCCTGCCCGACACGCGCGTGTTCTACGCCGTCAAGGCGAACCCAGCGCCCGAGGTTCTCGATCTGCTTGCGGGGCTCGGCTCTTGCTTCGACACCGCATCGGTCGCCGAGATCGAGCAGGCGCTCGCCGCTGGCGCGACGGCCGACCGGATCAGCTTCGGCAACACGATTAAGAAGGAAAAGGACATCGCGCGTGCCTACATGCTCGGGATCCGCCTGTTCGCCGTGGATTGCGACGCCGAGGTGGAGAAGATCGCCCGCGCGGCGCCCGGCGCGAAAGTGTTCTGCCGAATCCTGTGCGACGGCGCGGGCGCAGAATGGCCGCTGTCGCGCAAGTTCGGCTGCGCGCCGGGTATGGCGGCAAGCGTGCTCGAGCGCGCGCACGGGCTCGGACTTGTGGCCCATGGGCTCTCGTTCCATGTCGGCTCGCAGCAGCCTAACCCGCGCATGTGGGATAAAGCGTTGAAGGTCTCGGCGGCGATCTTTCGCGACCTCGCCGAGCGCGGCGTCCAACTCGCCATGATCAACCTCGGCGGCGGCTTTCCGGCCCGCTATCTGAAGGACGTGCCCGCGATCAAGACCTACGGGCAGACGATCTTCCGGGCGCTACGCCGGCATTTCGGCAACCGGATTCCGGAGACGATCATCGAGCCCGGCCGCGGCATGGTCGGCAACGCCGGGATCATTGAGGCCGAGGTGGTGCTGATCTCGAAGAAATCGGCAGAGGACAAGCAGCGTTGGGTCTATCTCGACATCGGCAGGTTCAATGGACTCGCCGAGACGCAGGACGAGATGATCCGCTATCCGATCCGCACGGATTTTGACCACGACTCGCTCGGCCCCTGCGTCATCGCCGGGCCGAGTTGCGACTCGGTCGACGTCTTGTACGAGAAGGAGCCATACCTGCTGCCGGTTTCGCTTGAGATCGGCGCCAAGGTCATGATCGAGGGAACGGGCGCCTATACGACGACTTATTCCTCGGTCGGCTTCAACGGCTTCCCGCCGCTCAAGTCCTATGTGATCTAGTGGATCGAACCTAACATTTGAGTCCTGGATAGGATTCCCGGTATGGGCTCGACGTGCGAATCTGTGCGATGCGCGCTGGAAAATCGCTCTCCGTTTCGTCCGCCGACATTCATTGGCTCAAAGCCCTGGTTCAAG
>DASXXT010000373.1:0-1508 GCA_036502965.1 Roseiarcus sp.
GGAAGGTCCGCTCAGGGTCGAGGGCGGGCAATCGCTCAGCGTGCAGCGATCGTCTCAAAAGGGCGGAAAGTGCGCCTACGGGAATCGCCTCTGGAAGGACCGGAGTCCGCGCAACAGCCGCCGTTCAATTGCGATTGCGAAATACGCTTCACCGCCCGAAGGCGAGTTTCCAGTGTCGACCAATTCAGGCGCTATCGAATCCACTCGGCTCCGGACAGCAATTGCGGTTATCTGGTCACGCTCCCGAATGGGTAAAACTATGCATTGATCCTCGCCGCAGTTTTCGCCCAGCCTTCGCGCCCTGAAGTTCGCTGGGGAGGCGTTTCTTGGGAGGAACGCATGAAGCGAATGGGCGTGAGCCGCGTCGGCCGGCGAGACCTCGTGCGCGGCGGAGGGACCGCTGCTCTTGCTGCGGCGCTGGAGGCGATTTTTGCGCCGCCGATGCCGTTGCGGGCGCAACAGACCCCTGTCTCATTTCCGGAGGTCGATCGCCTCGCTGTTCGGGTGCTTGTCGACAGCTATCAGATCGCCGTCGCGCCAAGCTTCAAACTGGAGAACGTGCAAGTCGAGCGTTTTGGCTGGCCACTCAGCGACGCTCCGCCGGAGAAAGCTCTCGTCAGCGAATTCGGATTGTCGATGCATGTCGAGTCCCGCAAAGGGGATCAGACGCGCAACGTCCTCGTCGATTTCGGCTTCACTTCCAACGCGCTCAGCAACAATCTCGAACTTCTCGGCGTCGACCCTGCCACGCTCGACGCACTAGTGCTGAGCCATGGCCACTACGATCATTTCGGCGGAATGGCGGGATTCCTTCGGGCGGCGGAGGGCAAACTCAAGCCCGGCACGCCGTTCGTCATCGGCGGCGAGGAATGATTCTGCGCTCGTCAGTGGACCGCGCCGCCGCTGCCGGGCAATTTCGGCGCGCTCGATCGCTCAGCGATTGAAGCCGCGAGGCTGACGGTCGTTTCGGCGGAACAGCCGGCGCTCATCGCCGACCACGCGTTGACGACAGGCCAGGTGCCTACGATCTCGTTCGAGAAAGTCCTGTCGCCCAGCAAAATGACTGTCGGCGTCAGTGGCGGGTTCGGCTGCTACCCTGAGAAGCTTCCGGAAGACGAACGTCAGGCCACGACGGTTCCCGACAAGTTCCGCCATGAAATTGCGACCGCTTACAATCTCAAGAGCCGGGGATTAGTCATCCTGACATCTTGCAGCCATCGCGGAGTGGTCAACATCGTTCAGCGCGCCCAAGCCGCGTCCGGCGTAGCCAAGGTGCACGCGGTAATGGGCGGCTTCCATCTCGCGCCGTTCAACGAAGACTATCTGCACCAGGTCGTCGCAAGCTTAAAGGCGATCAATCCAGACTTCATTGTGCAAATGCATTGCACCGGGGAGCCGTTCTGGGACATCGCGCGCGCGGAAATGCCGGGTAAGCTGCTGCGCGCCTATACCGGAACTCGTTTTGTGTTTAACGCCTGAATCAAAAATTAGGAGAAACCCGCGCCGCA
>DASXXT010000374.1:0-3586 GCA_036502965.1 Roseiarcus sp.
GTGATCATCATAGGACAGAGTTCCACCTTGAGCTTTTTCGCAATGGTGAGCGATTCCAAGTCTTGGCCATTCCAATATCGACCGCCGGTCACCTCGCAGAACGGCTGCCCTCGTTCCTTCAGGAGATGGAGGATTACCGGAGTAGAATTCGCAAGCAATAATTCTTTTTTATCGTTGCCGCTGGGCGGCGGCATTAAGGCAAATTGCCAAACTGCTGTGTGCGCTCCCTGGATTGAGCAAGTGACGCCGCGCCACCGGACCCCTCCCAAGTTTCGGGACCGACGCGGCGGCGCAAATTCAACGCCGAGACTACTATCCTTATGAAAGCTGAAAGTGCGATCGTTCGAATTGCTAAAACCGCGCCTCGTCAAACGCCGGCTCGACCGAGCGGCCCCACGGGCCCTCGTAGCGCTCGATCCAATGCCGCGCCGGCTCGCGGCCATTTCCCGCAATCGCCTCGAGAGGACGGAGGTAGATGGTCTCGTCCTCGCCCTTTGCGTTGAGGCGCCCGCGCCGCTTGAGGCCGCCGTGGGCGATCGCCAGCATGTCGAGCGCAATCGCGCGCAAGCTCCGGCCGCGGATCTCGGCGGCGAGCCCGAGCAGCGGCGCGTCGTCGCGCAGCTTCTGCCGGTCCTCGGCGGTCCAGCCCTCGATCAGCCCCTGCGCGCCCCGAAGCGCGTCCAGATCGTAGTAGAGGCCGGCCATCAGCGCCGAGAGCGCAACGACGCGCTCGGGCGGGCCGACGTCGGGGCCGCGCATTTCGAGATAGCGCTTGAGGCGCACCTCGGGAAAGATCGACGACAGGTGGTTCGCCCAATCGGCGATCGTGGCGCGCTCGCCCGGCGCTTGCTTGAGCCGGCCAGCGAGCAGATCGCGAAAGCTCGCTCCCGCAACGTCCTGATAGTGGTCGCCGCGTTTCACGAAATAAAGCGGCACGTCGAGCGCGTAGTCGACGTAGCGCTCGAACCCCATCCCGGGCTCGAAGGCGAAGGCGAGCATGCCGGTACGCGCCGGATCGGTATGGCGCCAGATTTCCGAGCGAGCGGACAACAGCCCGTTGAGCTTGCCGTCGGTGAACGGCGAATTGGCGAACAAAGCCGCGATCGCCGGCTGCAGCGCCAGGCCCACCCGCATTTTGGCCACCATGTCCTGTTCGCTCGCGAAGTCGAGATTGGCCTGGACGGTCGCGGTGCGAAACATCATGTCGAGGCCGCGTGTTCCGACTTTCGGCATATAGGCGGCCATGATCGCGTAGCGGCTCTTTGGCATGACCGGCGTCTCGGCCAGCGACCATTTGGGGCTCATGCCGAGCGTGAGAAAGCCGACGCCAAGCGGCTCGGCCACGGTGCGGCAAGCGGCCAGATGACGATCGAGCTCGTCTGCGGTCGCATGCGCGTCATAGAGGGGCGCGCCCGAGAGCTCAAACTGTCCTCCCGGCTCGAGCGAGATGGCGCCCTCGCCGTTGGCGTCATAGAGGCCGATTAGGTTTTCACCGTCCTTGATGCCATCCCAGCCGAGATGGGTGCGCATGCCTTCAAGCAGCGCCCGGATCCCTCGCTCGCCCCCATAGGGGACGGGAGAATGATCGGCGCGATAGAATGGGATTTTCTCGTGTTCTGTCCCGACCCTGAATGGGCCCGCCGGCTTGCATCCCGTCTCGAGCCAGGCGACGAGCGCGTCGCGCGATTCGACAACTTCACTATCGACGACGTCGCGAGCCATAAAGGCGCTTACCCCAGCGGCCGGGAAACCGGCGACCCGGCTAGATAGTCGCGCCGCTCCGACAATGCAAAGGGCGTTGGGAAAGATACAGAAACGCAGCCGGCCTTCGGACCGCCTTAACCGTTACGGCCGGCGCCCGCCGCGAGCCCAAGAGTCTTCGCTCGGTCTCATCCAATGTTAGGAACTTTCAGGCCTGATGCGGTGGAATTTCAAGGACACCCGTCATGACCAAGCTGTTGGGTCGGTTCATGCGCTGCGGCCGGGGGGTGACGGCGATCGAGTATGCGCTCATAGCTTCGTTGATCGCGCTCGTGATCGTGGGTGCAGTCGGTGCGGTCGGAACCCAACTGAGCTCAAGCTTCACCCATATCGCCAGCGCGTTTCCGTAACGGCGCCGGCTTCCTCAGGGCGCTTTCGCGCCTCGCCCCTCAATCGCTACCGCGCTGCGAACCGGGCGATCCGGAACGTCAATCGCCTTCGCGAGCCGCCAGGTCACCACATAGGCTGTCGCCACCGCGATCAGGCCGAACGCGGCGGATCCAAGCGCGAAGCCCAACATACCGCCCTGCACGCCGCCGTAACGCGCGCCGACCGTCACGAACGGAATCGTCCCCAGCGTCGCGCGCGCCCAGTTGAACGCCATCGACAGCACCGGAAAGCCGAGGTTGTTAAACGACACGTTGGCCACGAACAGGCACGCCAGAAAGATCCAGGCAACCACTCCGTATCGGCAGTAGAAAGCGACATATTGCGCGCTCTCGCCCTTGGCCTCGAATGCGGTGATAAGCGCCGGCTCGGCCAGCGCAAGAACCGCCCAGGCGAAGAGAACGTAACCGATCGACAGGACGAAGGAATCGGTCAACGTCCGCTGCACCCTATCCATGAGTTTCGCGCCATAGTTCTGGCCGATGATGGGCCCGACCGATGCAGTGAGCGCGAAAACGACCCCGAACGCCACCGGCGTCACGCGATCAATGACGGCTGACGCGGCGATCGCGGGCTCGCCGAAATCGGAGAAAATCCGCAGCGTATAGGCCGAGCTGACCGGCGCCGCCATATTGGCCATGATCGCCGGAAACCCGATCGCCATGATCGGGCCGAAATCGCCGCGCGCAGCGTTGAGTTTCGGGCGCGCGACGAGATCGTGCACGCCGACTGCGCCGAGCCAGCCGACGGCGAGCAGGATGAGGCGCGAGAGGACCGTCGCCCAGGCGGCGCCATAGACGCCGAGCCCCAGGCCGAAAATGAGCAGCGGATCAAGAAGAGCCGTTGCGATGCCTGCCGACAGCGTCACGTACATCGCCCGGCGCGCATCGCCGACGGCGCGCAAGATCCCCGAAAACGTCATGCCGACCGCGAGCGGCACATTCGCTGGTATGCTGATGGCGATGAACTTCGACGCGACCTCGGCCGACTCGCCGTGCGCGTGCAAAACCGTCACGAGGATCCAATCGCGCAACACCAACATCGCCGCCGCCATGACGGCCGAGAAGACCGCGGTGATGATGAGCGCGGACGCCGCAAGGCGCCGCGCGCGCGGCCGATCGCCAGCGCCGAGCGCGCGCGAGACCGTGGCGGAAGCTGCAATGGTAAGCCCGATGTTGATCGACATGATGAAGAACGTCATCAAGCCGGCGTAACCGACGGCGGCCTTGAACGCCTGATCGCCGAGCTTCGACACCCAGAACAGCGACAGAAGATCGACGACGAACACCGCCATCAAGCCGATGGCGCCGGTCGCCGTCATCACCGCGACATGGCGCATCAACGACCCGTGCGTGAACACGGGCCGCCTGTCGTGGGTGGCCTGCGGGGCGTTCAACGGCGCTTGTCCCGATCATGAAGGGAAGGCGGTCTTAAAGGC
>DASXXT010000375.1:0-3124 GCA_036502965.1 Roseiarcus sp.
AACGACCGCTACTTTCATCCGGACATCGCTGCCGCGACCAGCCTTGTCAGCAACGGCGCCGTCATTGATGCGATTGGCGCCGCGGCGCTGCCCGGACTTGAGAGGCCCGCGGGATGACCACCGAGCCTCACGACTGGCTCATCGTCGAGCGCCGCGACGCGCCGCTCATCGTCAGCATTCCCCATGCTGGAACAGAGCTCCTCGGGTTCGAACCGGCTTTCGTTAATCCGTGGCTCGCGCGCAAGGACGCGGACTGGCGGCTTGACGAGCTCTACGATTTTGTCGCGCCGCTCAGCGCGACGCTAGTGCGCATGAGGCTTTCGCGCTCCATCATCGACGTCAATCGCGATCCAAGCGGCGCCTCGCTTTATCCAGGTCAGGCGACGACGGAGCTCTGCCCGACTACGACCTTCGACGGCGAGCCTCTCTATCGGCCTGGCCAAGCGCGAGATGCGGCTGAAATCGCCGAGCGGCGACGCCTTTATTTCGACCCTTACCACGCGGCGCTCGCGGGAGAGATCGCACGACTACGCCAGAACCATAAGCGCGTGGCTTTGTTCGACGCCCATTCCATTCGCTCAGTCATTCCGCGTCTGTTCGACGGCGAATTGCCGGTATTCAATCTTGGCACGAATTCCGGCGGAAGCTGCGACCGCGGAGTGCGCGAGACGGTTAGCGCGGTTCTTAAGGCGTCAGGTCAGAGCGTGGTCGTCGACGGGCGCTTCAAGGGCGGCTGGATCACGCGCGCTTACGGGAAGCCCACCCAAGGCGTCGAGGCCTTGCAGCTCGAACTCGCCTGCCGTGCCTACATGAACGAGCCCGAACGACCGGCGCCCGACAACTGGCCAACGGTGATTGACGAACAGCGCGCGGCGCGGACGCGCGCGACGATAAGGCGCGTGCTGGAGGCGGTTCTCTCAAGAGTGGGCCGATGATGAAGAGCAGGTATTGTCATTCCCGACGGGTGCGGAGCGACCGATCGGGAATCCAGCCTGTCAGTCCCGGACAGCCGCGACTCTGGATCCCCGGTCGGACCTTCGGTCCGCCGAGGATGACAAGTTGCGAAAGGCCTGTGCCATGACCGCGTCAGCCCGCCTCGACAATATGCGCGTCGTCCGCAGCCCCCGCGGGACCGAGCTCAGCGCCAAGAGCTGGCTCACCGAAGCGCCCTTGCGCATGCTCATGAACAATCTCGATCCCGACGTCGCTGAGCGGCCAGGCGAGCTCGTCGTCTATGGCGGGATCGGACGGGCGGCGCGCGACTGGCCGGCGTTCGACCGCATCGTCGCGACCTTGCGTCGTCTCGAGCGCGATCAGACGCTGCTCGTCCAATCCGGCAAACCAGTCGGCGTGTTCCGCACCCACGCCGACGCGCCGCGCGTGCTCATCGCCAACTCGAATCTCGTTCCGCACTGGGCGACCTGGGACTGCTTCAACGAGCTCGATCGCAAGGGCCTCATGATGTACGGCCAGATGACCGCGGGCTCGTGGATCTATATCGGCTCGCAGGGCATCGTGCAGGGCACCTACGAGACCTTCGCCGAGATGGGCCGCCGGCACTATGGCGGCGATCTTCGGGGAAAATGGATTCTCACCGCTGGCCTCGGGGGCATGGGCGGCGCGCAGCCGCTCGCCGCGTCAATGGCCGGCGCTTCGCTGCTCGCGGTCGAGTGCCGCCCGTCCAGCATCGAATTCCGTCTGCGCACAGGTTACGTCGACGTCCAGGCTAAGGGCCTCGACGACGCGCTCGCCGTCATCGAACGGTCGACCAAGGAGCGCAAAGCCATTTCCGTCGCGCTGCTCGGCAACGCCGGCGAAGTCCTGCCCGAGCTTCTGCGCCGCGGGGTCAGGCCCGACATCGTCACCGACCAGACGTCGGCGCACGACCCCATCAACGGCTATCTGCCTAAAGGTTGGAGCTTGCAGCAGTGGGAAGAGCGCCGCACGAGCGATCCTAAGGGGGTCGAACGCGCCGCCAAAGTGTCGATGGGCGAGCATGTGCGCGCTATGCTCGCCTATGCTCACGCCGGCGTTCCGACCGTCGACTACGGCAACAACATTCGCCAGATGGCGCTTGAGGAAGGCGTCAAAGACGCGTTCGATTTCCCCGGCTTCGTGCCGGCCTATATCCGGCCGCTGTTCTGCCGCGGCGTCGGGCCGTTCCGCTGGGCGGCTTTGTCGGGCGATCCGGAGGACATTTTCAGGACCGACGCCAAGGTCAAAGAGCTCATGCCGCGCGACCCGCACCTGCACAATTGGCTCGACATGGCGCGCTCGCGCATCAGGTTCCAGGGCCTGCCGGCGCGCATCTGCTGGGTCGGCCTGGGCGACCGGCACCGGCTTGGTCTCGCCTTCAACGAGATGGTCGCTTCCGGCGAACTCAAGGCGCCCATCGTGATCGGTCGGGATCACCTCGATTCCGGCTCGGTCGCCTCGCCAAACCGCGAAACAGAGTCAATGCAGGACGGTTCCGACGCCGTCTCAGACTGGCCGCTTCTCAACGCGCTGCTCAATTGCGCGTCCGGCGCCACCTGGGTCTCGATCCATCACGGCGGCGGCGTTGGCATGGGCTTTTCGCAGCACGCCGGCATGGTCGTCGTCTGCGACGGCACGACGGAAGCGGCGCGCCGGATCGACCGCGTGCTCTGGAACGATCCGGCGAGCGGAGTCATGCGCCACGCCGACGCTGGCTACGAAGCGGCGATCGAATGCGCGCGCGAGAAGGGGCTCGACCTGCCGAGCTTGGAGGGGTAGTCGAAGCGCGGTTCCAGCAAAGGCGCGCGCCGGCCGCCTCGAACACACGCCTATTTCACGCAGCGCTGCCACGCTCGCCGCGCAGATTCGTTGCGCTGGCCGACCTTTGTCGATTCCGGCCTTGTTCAAGACTCAGCGAAACCATTCGCTGCCGAGCGCTGGCCTCCGCCGGAAACCACTCATAACGTCGATCGCCGGACGCCTTGATCTTTCTTCGCACGGCTTTTATGTCGAGAGCGGCTTCGCGGACTTCGGGGCTCAAAGCGAAAATCTTCGCATTCATGGCGGCGCGTTGCTCGTTCGTCAGAACGTATTTTTCTGACGGTGCTCAGGATAACTGCACAAGCTCGCCGGGACTTCGACGACCAGG
>DASXXT010000376.1:0-18814 GCA_036502965.1 Roseiarcus sp.
GCGTCGCCACCAAGAACCTGCCCAACTATCTCGGTTGGCGACGCGCCCTCGAAGCCTGGGGCGGCCAACTCGCGCCGCAAGCCTGGATCAAAGGCGCGATCGGAAACGGACCATACCAACAGCTAACGCTGTAAGAGCCGAAAATTTTTTTCTGCAATTCCTTTTCGAAACCACGAATCCGTGCTACAGTTTCTTATTCGCGGAATGCAGGCCAAGGCCTTGACCGACGACAGGGCAGCGGAAAAAGGAATGAGGCATGCGTCTTGGACATTTCTCTCCGCCCTGAGACGGAAGAAAAGGTTTTTTTATTTTTTCGCGTGTAACCCTTTGAAAAGTCCCGATTCAGCCAAAGAACTCCAAGTAAATCCAAAGATTTTTTTCTTGCGTTTATTTGCTTTTGCTTGGTTTTTCTTGGATCGACGTATGCGCAAAACGCAACGCGTCTGCTCTCCTGTTGGATGGCCGCGGACGCGTCACCGGCCCATCACCGCCGTGATCTCCTCTCTTAGGCCGTCCGCGGTTTGGGGCGCGAGGCCGACCGCTTCAAGCGCACGGGCAGCGGCGTTCACCAGTTCCGCGTTGGAGGCGGCGCGGGCGCCGTTGGGGAGGGCCAGATTGTTCTCGAAGCCGACCCGCCCCTGGCCCCCAAGCAGCGCCGCGGCGGTGACGCAGGCGGTCTCGCGGCGCCCGAAGGCGCACACGCTCCACGAGTCGAACCGGGGCATATCGGGCGCGAGGAATGGCAAGAGGTCGCGCGGCAGAGCGGTGCGGGTGAGCGCGAACCGCCCGAGCACATAGAGCACGGAGAGCTTATCGAACGGGATCAGCCCCTGTTTCACCATCGCCCCAAGGCGCTCCGCGTCGCTGGGCGTGTAAAGGATGATCTGCGGCCAGACGCGCATCTGCTTGAGCGTGCCGAGGAACACGCAGAAATCCTTCTCGTCGGGCGCCTCGGGAGCGAGCTCTCGCAGCGCCAGCGACACGGCTTCGGGGTTGGTCTTGAGCACGGCGGCCCTTTGCTCGGCCGGCGAATAGCGGTCGATCGACTCGCTGGTGATCTGCAGCACCAGCCGGTCCCCGACCTCCCGGCAGATGTGCGCCATCGTCGCACGATAGGCCTCGGGGTCGAGGCAGTGCCGGCCCTCAGCGTCGCGCACGTGCAGGTGGATCATCGAGGCCCCGCGCTCGAGGCATTCAGCCGCCGTGCGGGCGAGTTCGTCAGGGGTCAGCGGCAGCGCCGGGTGGTCGGCCTTGGTCTTGCGCCCGCCATTGGGCGCAACCGCCAACACAACCCGTCCTCGCGCTTCGCCGATGGCCACCGCTTCCGCCTTTCCGCCGCTCTCCTTGGGCGCGTAGACTGGGCCGAACCCGTCCTTCACACAACCCGCCATTGTTGTCGCCCATGACGCATATTCTGCATCGCTCCCCAAACGCTGCGATGCCGGTCGCGGTTTCCGGTTCGGGCGTCGAGATCGTCGACGCCGAGGGTCGGCGTTACCTCGACGCGTCGGGCGGCGCGGCTGTCTCATGCCTCGGCCATGGGCATCCGGACGTGCTGGCCGCGATGCGGCGGCAGCTCGAGGCGCTGGCGTACGCGCACACGGCCTTCTTCACCACCGAGGTCGCCGAGCGTCTCGCCGACCGCCTAATCGAGGACGCTCCGCCCGGACTTAAGCACGTCTATCTGGTCAGCGGCGGTTCGGAGGCGATCGAGGCGGCGCTCAAGATGGCGCGCCAGTATTTTGTCGAGATCGGCCAGCCCCAGCGCCGCCATGTCATCGCGCGGCGGCAGAGCTATCACGGCAACACGTTGGGCGCGCTCGCGGTCGGCGGCAACGCCTGGCGGCGAGCCCAATTCGAGCCCTTGCTGATCAAGACCCATCACATCGACCCCTGCTACGCCTATCGGATGCAGCGAGAAGGCGAGAGCGACGCGGATTATGCGGTCAGGGCGGCCCAAGCGCTGGAGGATCGCATCCTCGAAATCGGCCCCGACGGTGTCATCGCTTTCGTAGCCGAGACCGTGGTCGGCGCCACATTGGGCGCAGTCCCGCCGGTCGGCGATTATTTCAAGCGGATACGGGCGATCTGCGATCGCTACGGCGTGTTGCTCATTCTCGACGAGGTGATGTGCGGCATGGGCCGCACCGGCACGCTGCACGCTTGCGAACAGGAGGGGGTGGCGCCCGATCTGATGGCCGTGGCCAAGGGCCTGGGCGGCGGCTATCAGCCGATCGGCGCGGTCATGCTGGCGCAGCGGATCTACGAGGCGTTCGCGAATGGCTCAGGCGCCTTTCAGCACGGCCATACATACGTGGGCCATCCGATGGCCGCGGCGGCGGCGCTGGCGGTGCAGGATGTCATCCGGCGGGATCAGCTGCTCGCCAACGTGGTCGGGATGGGCGCAAGACTTGAGCGGCGTCTCGAGGAACGCTTTGGCCAACACCCGTTCGTTGGCGACATTCGCGGACGCGGCCTCTTTTGGGCGATCGAGCTGGTCAGCGACCGCGTCAGCAAACGGCCGTTCGATCCCGCGGCCAAAGTGCATGCGCGCGTCAAGCGGGAGGCGATGGCGTTGGGTCTGATGGTCTATCCGATGGGCGGCACGGTCGACGGCGTTAAGGGCGATCACATCCTCTTGGCCCCTCCCTTCATCATCGACGCGCAGCAAGTGGACGCAATCGGCGAGCGCCTCGGGGCCTCGCTCGATGCTGCGATCACCGATGTCCGATAGTCCCGCAAAGGCCGCGAGCCCGCCATACAAAGAGCGCAGTGCTTGCGGAAAGGCGAGGCTTTCCCAATATCCGGGCGCTTCGACTGCCGATTCGGCGCCTCAATGGATCGTCGAAAGGACCTGATTTCGTGGCGAGACGCTTCAGACGGCCCGCGCTTGGGCTTCTGCCCATAATTGTCGCTGCCGCCGCCTTCGCGCAGCAAGCGCCGCTTGATCTGACTCCGCCAGCTGTGGCGGCCCAAAAGTCGGTCAAGTCGCCGAAGGCCGCGCCAGCGCCGATTCCTGTCGACGAAGCGGTGGCGCGCGCCAACACCTGGCTTGACGCAGCGCGAGTGATCACCGCCGACTTTGTTCAGATCGGGCCCAACGGACGCCGCTCCGAAGGACAGCTGAGTGTCGCCCGCCCCGGGCGTATGCGGTTCGAGTACACAAACCCCGCGCGCTTCGAGATCGTGGCCGACGGCCGCAGCGTCGCCATCATCGACCAGAAGCTCAACACGCAGGACGAATATTTCATCGGCCAAACACCGCTCAAGTTTCTTCTTTCCGACCATATCGACATTGCCCGCGACACAAGGGTCCTGAGCGTTGCTCAGGAGGGCAAGACGGTCACGATCGAGATCGAGGACCGCGCAGCGCTCGGGGGGACGGCGCATCTTGCGCTCGTCTTCGATGCTTCGACCTTTGCGCTGAAGCAATGGACGGTGATCGACGCACAAGGCTTCCAGACAGTCGTCACTCTGTTCAATCTGGATCTGACGACCCAACCGGACTCCGCGCTATTCCACATCGACGAAAACGTGCCCGCCAACCAGCTTGGCAACCGCAGGCGCTGAACGACGACGGTGGACAGGCGCACACGCCCCCTTGCGCTCGTCGCCGTGGCGGGGAATGTGACGCCGTCCAGGATTCGGAGCCGCGGATGACGTTTTCCATCACCACGTGGAACATCAATTCGGTGCGTCTGCGCATCGATCTTGTGGTCAGATATCTACTCGAGCACCGGCCCGACGTTCTGTGTCTGCAGGAGACGAAATGTCCTGACGCGAATTTCCCCTTCGGGGCGTTCCGGGACGCGGGCTATCCTCATATCGCGATCAACGGGCAGAAGGGTTATCACGGGGTTGCGGTTGTTTCGCGCATTCCGCTCGCCACCCTCTCCAGGCGAGACTTTTGCGCGAAGGGAGACGCACGTCACCTGCATGTCGTCCTGGACGGCGAGGCGAAGGGGCTCGAGCTTCACAATTTCTACGTCCCGGCTGGCGGCGACGAGCCGGACCCCGAGATCAATGTCAAGTTCGCCCACAAGCTCGCCTTCGTCGACGAAATGGTGGATTGGGCCAGGCACGAGAAGCCGGCGGCGCAACGGTCGATCCTGGTAGGCGACCTCAACATCGCGCCGCTTGAGCACGACGTCTGGAGCCACAAGTCGCTCCTCAGCGTTGTGAGCCATACGGCAATCGAGGTCGACAAATTAAAACAGGCCCAAGCCGCTGGCCCCTGGGTCGACGCGCTGCGCAAATTCGTGCCCGACAGCGAGAAGCTCTACACTTGGTGGAGCTATCGCTCGCCCGACTGGTCGAAGGCCAACAAGGGACGGCGCCTCGACCACATTTGGGTCAGCACGGCGCTCTCGGACTCAGTCAAATGGATGCGCGTTCTGCGCGACGCTCGCGGATGGGAGCGCCCATCCGACCACGCGCCGGTCACGATAAGATTGGAGTTGTAGTGGTCGCACCGAAGCGGAATGGGCTTGGGACAGCCAATGGGATTTGCATGAGCGCCAAAAAAGGGGCGCGCAGGAGCAGGGATGCCTTGGCGTTTGATTAAATGGACGGCGAGCTTGGCTCTCGCGCTGGTCATCGTCGCGACGCTGGCCGGCGTCTACTTGTTCTATCACGCCATGCCCGTCTATTCGGGGACCGAAAGGCTACCGGGTCTCTCATCCGAAGCTCGTGTGTGGCGCGATGCCTATGGCGTGCCACACATCTTTGCCAGCTCGATGGACGACGCGGCGCGCGCGCTCGGCTATCTGCACGCGAGTGAACGGATGTTCCAAATGGAGATCCTGCGCCGGGTCGGCCAAGGGCGCATGGCCGAAATCCGCGGCGCCGAGCTTCTGCCCGTCGACAAGTTCATTCGCACAATGGGCTTCTACCGCGAGGCCGAGACCAGCTTTTCGGCGCTTTCGCCCTGGGCGCAGAAGCGGCTTGAGGCTTATGCCGAGGGGATCAACGCTTTTCTAGCAAACCACGCGCTCCCGCCTGAGTTCCTCCTTGCGGGCGATAGACCCGAGCCCTGGAAGCCAGCTGATACGCTGGTGCTCGGGAAGATCGAGGCGTACCAGCTGTCGCAGAACTTCAAGCTCAAGCTCCTGCGCGCCCGTCTCACCGCCAAGCTCGGAGAGGAACGGGCGAACTGGCTCTTTCCCGGCGCGCGGCCTGGCGATCCAATCACGACCCTGCCGGCGATAAGCGACACTCATGCGAGCGACGATAGCATCGATGATGAGTTGGGGACCTTGACCGGAATAGGCAAAGGCGCGTCGAACGAATGGGTTGTCGCCGGATCGCGGACGCTGACTGGAAAGCCGATCCTCGCCAACGACCCTCATCTCGAACTCAGCGCACCAATCTTGTGGTATTTGGCCCGGGTCGTCACGCTCGAAGGGTCAGTCAAAGGCGCCACTTTTCCCGGCGCCCCGGTCTTCGTGCTCGGCCAGAACAATTCGATCGCATGGGGGCTAACGACCGCGGATTCGAACGTTCAGGACCTCTTCATCGAAACCGTCGATCCGGCCGACCCGTCGAAATATCTCAGCCCCAATGGACCAAAGCCGTTCGAGACGCGGGAAGAGACGATTCATGTGAAAGGCGCCGCCGACGTCCAGCTCACGATCCGCGCGACCAGGCATGGTCCGCTCCTCTCCGACGTCAACGCCGATCTGGCGGATTTCGCCGGGCCGGAAAAGGCGGTCGCCCTTGCCTTCACCGGGCTTGGCGATCGCGACACGACCGCCGAAGCCATCATGCGGCTCAATTCCGCGCACAACTGGAGCGAGTTTCTCGATGCGCTCCGCTTCTATCAGACACCGACCCAGAACTTCGTCTTTGCCGATGTCCGTGGCGACATCGGCTTCCTGAACCCCGGTCTCGTGCCGACGCGCAAGTCCGGAGCCGGCGCCGCCCCGGTCGATGGCGCGTCAGCCGACTTCGACTGGACCGGCACGATCCCGTTCGAGCAGTGGCCGCAGCTGCACAACCCGGAAACCGGCTTCGCCTTTAACGCCAACAACGCCAATTTCCCCGACAATCACAAGCCCAGTTTCGGGCAGGACTGGGAAGAGAATTTCCGCGCCCGCCGTATCCAGCAATTCTTCGATGTTATCGACAAGCACAGCCTGGAAACCTCGGCCACGATGCAGGCCGACCGCCTGTCCCTGGATGTGAGGGACTTGCAGCCGTTCATTGCGATGATTGCGCCATCGGACGAGCGCGCGCGAAAGGCGCAGGCGATGCTTCTGAATTGGGACTCAGTGATGGACAAGGACCGCGCCGAGCCGTTGATTTACACCGCATTCCTCAGAGCGCTCCATAAAATCCTGATCGAGGACAAAACCGGACTGCCGATGAAAGAGAAAGGACCGTTCGCAGCAACGACCCTCGTATCGTTGATGCGCGACCAGCCTTCGTGGTGCGGCTCTCCAGGCACGGCCGCGCTGGACTGTCGCACGGCCCTTGGGCAGGCCCTCGACGACGGACTCGCCTTGCTCGTCAAGCGCGAGGGCGCCGATATGAGCCATTGGCGCTGGGGCGCGGAGCACAAAGCGGTGTTGCAGCATCAGGTCTACAGCCATGTCCCGCTCTTTGACCGGCTGAGCGACCTCAGCGTTTCCTCGAGCGGCGGCTTCTACACGCTCGATCGGGGCGGCGGCTCCGAGGTTTTCCCGGATCTGCCATTCGCCCGAACCCAAGGGGGCGGTTTTCGCGGTCTTTATGATCTGGCGAACCCAGACAAATCCCGCTTCATGATCGCGACCGGCGAATCTGGCCATATCTTTTCGCACCACTACGGCGACCTCGCGCCGCTGTGGAACGACGTCAAATCGATCACGCTGACGGGGTCCGAAGACCAACTCAAAAAAACTGGAGCGCAGGAACTGACCCTTGAGCCTTGAGCGCCGCCGCCCAGCGCCAGCCGCATGCTTGCCGCAATCCTGCGCTAGCCGCCGTGCGATCCAGTGGGTAAAGTAGAGTTGGATGAGCCAAACGCGGCAATTGCTGATCGTAGACGATGACGCTGACCTGCGTCAGGCGCTGGTTGAGCAGTTGGCTCTGCATCCTGAGTTTCAGGTTCAGGCGGTCGAGACGGCGGAAGCGGCGCTTCAGGCCGTCGCAAGCGCGACGCCCGACCTCATCATCATGGATGTCGGGCTACCCGACCTTGACGGGCGCGAGGCGGTCAAACGAATGCGGCGGGACGGATATCGCCGGCCTATAATCATGCTCACCGCGCACGATTCCGACACCGACGCCGTATCGGGCCTCGATTCGGGCGCTAACGATTATGTCGGCAAGCCTTTCCGATTCGTCGTGCTGCTGGCTCGTATCCGCTCGCAACTGCGGCAATATGAAGCCAGTGAGGACGCGGAGTTTCAAGTCGGCCCTTACACCTTTCGGCCAACTTCGAAGAACCTCGTCGACCCGCAGGGGATCAAATTGCGACTGACCGAGAAAGAAGCGGCGATCCTGCGTTATCTCCATCGCGCCGAACAACAGCCGGTGGCCCGCGAGACGCTGCTCAAGCATGTCTGGGGCTATAACGCCAACGTGACGACGCACACACTCGAGACGCACATCTATCGTCTGCGTCAGAAGATCGAGAACAATCCGGCCGAAGCGCAACTTCTTGTCACCGAAGGCGGCGGCTATAAGCTCCTGGCGAGCGATCCGTCTGGGGGGCGAACGGAGTGACGCTCGACGACGACGTCGTACGGCTCGGGCGGACACGCCCCTTCGACCTGCTTCCGCGCGAAGCGGTGCAATTGATCGCCTTTTCGTGTGAAAAACGGCGTTTGAGGGCGGGCCAAGCATTATTCTTTTCCGGCGAGACCGCCGATTCCGGGTACTTCGTCCATTCGGGCGCGATTACATTGCTCGAGGACGGAGCGGAGCCGAAAGCCGAGCGGCGCGTCGGCGCAGGCGCTCTCATCGGCGAGAGCGCGCTTTACGCTCCGACCGCGCGCCGGGTCAGCGCGCGCGCGGCCGAGGATGCGGTCGTGATGCGGATTCCGCGCGAGACGTTCCGGCGTGTTCTGGCCGAGTTCCCTGCTGGTGCCGAGAAGATTCGCGCCGGCCTTGCTGCGCGAACGCGCCGCCTGGTCGACGGGCTGGAAGCGACCCGGATCAAATCGCTCGAACGCCCCATCGCGCCGAGACCCCGGGCGGCGCAGTGACCGCTGAGACGCTGAGCGGCCTATCCTCGTTACGCGCTCCAACGTCTGAAGACATCGACGCGCTCGCCCGGGCCGCATTCGAACGGCTGCCGGCTTCATTCCGGCGCCTCACCGACGGTCTGGTCATTCAGGTGGTCGATTTCGCGGACAACGAGACGCTCGACGAGATGGGCGCGGAGAGCGAGTTTGACCTCTTGGGCCTCTTTCGCGGCCGCGGGCTCGCTCAGCGCGGCGCGATCAAGGAGACGGGCGAATTGCCCAACATGATCTGGCTCTATCGTCGGCCGCTGCTCGACTTCTGGTGCGACGGCGAGGATTCGCTGGGCGAGGTCGTGACCCATGTTCTCGTCCACGAGATCGGCCATCACTTCGGGCTCTCGGACGCCGACATGGAGGCGATCGAACAGTCAGCGCGCTGATTGATTCGCCCCACTAACAAGGCTGGGAGAGCGTGAAAGCCGCGGAAAGGACCGGATCTCGGCACCTTCACAAGGGCGTCACGCAAGCTGTAGAGTAAGAACGCGGCCGGATTCGGAGACGGCCGCGTCAACGCGCGGGAGGTACGGAGCGTCTTTGTGACGGTTCATGTTCGCTCAGTCACGCCGGGGAATTGTCCGGCCCTGGTTTTGAACGCGGACTTCCGTCCGCTCAGCTACTATCCGTTATCGATCTGGTGCTGGCAGGACGCGATCAAGGCGGTGTTCCTCGACCGGGTCAACATCCTGTCGGAATACGACACGCTGGTGCGTTCTCCGAGCTTCCAGATGCGCCTGCCCTCGGTGGTGTCGCTCAAGAGCTACGTCAAGCCGACCCGCTTTCCCGCCTTCACCCGGTTCAACGTGTTCCTGCGCGATCGCTTCACCTGCCAATATTGCGGCCAGCGCGAGGACCTCACCTTCGACCATGTCGTACCGCGCTCGAAGGGCGGGATCACGACCTGGGAGAACGTGGTCGCGGCCTGCTCGGAGTGCAACCTGAAGAAGGCCGACTTGCTTCCGGCGGCGGCGCGCATGTGGCCGGCGAAAAAACCCTACCAGCCGACGGTGCACGACCTGCACCAGAACGGGCGCCTATTCCCGCCCAACTATTTGCACGAAAGCTGGATGGATTATCTCTACTGGGATAGCGAGCTGGAGGAATAGACCGTCCGCCAAGCCAGACGGTTCGCATGTCCGGCTCGCGGCGCGACGAGAAAATAAGCGCCATTAAACGCAAATAAAATAGCTTGCATTTACTAACGTTTATTTTTTCGAATCGGGACTTTTCAATGGGTTACGGCCGATTCAAATTAAAAATTTTTCCCCCTCTCGGGCTCTGCGCGAAACATCTCAAAGCCCTCGCTTCCTGCTTCACGGACCCTCATCTCGCGGTGGGCATCCAGTGAGACCCTGGTTCCGATCAGCCGAAAGTATACGAAGGATTCTGGGTTTAGCCAAGTACTTGTTCGCTGCAACCGGGATGCTGCGGTGAAAAATCGGGCCCTTCAAATGGCTTGGCGGCAATCCCGGTTCACTGCAGAGGCCAATGGAGCAAATCGGTTGCGCCGCCGGGTTTCGCGCGTTGCCGGAGAACCCGCCCGACGCCCTTAGGGCTCGACGCTGATTCCCCACAGCGTAACCGCCCTCTCCTAGCGCAGCCCTAGGTTCTCTCCCGCCCATCAGCGATATTTTGCTCGCCGCTAATCGAGCCTGGCGACCAAAAGTGTCGGCGATGAATGCGCTGGCCGTGACCACGAGGCGCGGACAACCCTCAATTCGACATATTTTGCAGGACCTTGAGGACAAGCGACGCACGCTGATAGGAGCGGTTCGTAGTCGAATTCTTAACCATCGGCGTGATGGGACGGGCGGGAGTAGGACATCTCTCGGGGGCGAGAGGAATCGGGCACAAGGACTTCGAGCCATGCAAGGCGCCCCAAAGCGGCAAGTGAACGCTGAAGAAATGCTCGTGGAGTTGAAGCAAGCGCTGGAATCGTCAACGCGTGCGCCTAACGCTCCGCCACCCTCCGCGTCGACGGCGCCCAAGTCCAGTTCCCCCGGCCGGAAGACTTGGCGATCGCAAATTGACAGGGAAAGCGACCGTCCCGTTAAGGCGAACGCCGACAGCTCGATCGGACAGCCGACTGACCTTCAAAAGCCGAACAGGCCCAGTTCCCGGCGCTGGAAACTGACAGCCGGAGGGCTTGCGCTGGCGGGCGCAGCCGCGGTTTACGCGAGCGTTGCCCTTGTCAACAAAACTCCAGACGTGCCGACGCACGAACCCTCCGTAGCCACGACAGAGGGGACCGACTCCCACTCGCTGATGAAGGACAGCCAGCAGGCCGCGCCTTTGCAAGCAGGCAGCCTGGAAACGCGGCCCGACGCCATTACAGCTCCAGCAAACAACGGCTCGGTTCCAGCTTGGGGGAAAGGGGAAGTCGACGCGCCGCATCTTGCCTCTTCTGGCTTAGAGTCGGCGGCACCCGCATCTACGCCGGTTCCGCCGAGCTCAGCGGCCGTCCTGGTGCCCTCGCAAGTGATCAGGCTGGACGGGCTGCCAATTACAACAGCGCCGTCCACTCCCGCTTCGACCGCTTCAGCGCCGCCGCTGGCCGAGACACCGAAGCCGGCGGCCCGGTCGGCGGCCCAGCAAATAGTCAGGCCGGATGGGGCGCCACTTGCGACAGCGCCGCCGGCTCCCGCTTCGACGGATTCGGCGCCGCCTCTGGCTGAGACGCCGAAGCCAGCGGCCCTGAGGGCGGCCCCGCAAATGGCAAGGCCGGATGGGGCGCCAATTGCGACAGCGCCGCCCACCCCGGCTTCGACCGATTCGGCCCCTTTGGCTGAGACGCCGAAGCCGAAGGCAACGCCGATCGCGCATGTGTCCAACGAGTCTAAGCAGCCATCAACACCGAAGATCGATTCAAAGAAGAAACCGCTTGAGAAAGCGTCACTGCAAAAGCCTCTCGGGAGCCCGAAACCCCCAGTCAGACCCATTGCCCAGTCTGAGCGACAATCGACTGAGCCGCCGCTGCCGAAAGAAGCGGAGAGATCGCCCCAGCCCGCGCAAGACACCGGCAATCCGACTGCAGAGGCGCCGGTTAAGGCCTCTTCGGTTCAGCAGCGGTTCGCCGATGGAATGACGCACGCATTCGGCTACCTGATGCATTTGCCGGGCGCGCTCGTTCCACACCTGGGCGGTCCAAACCCCGATGCTCATTAGGAATGACGCAGTTTCTCGTGAATCCCGCCCGATCCGCGGGCTCTAGGGCGCGGCTCGCGAAAAAAGTGGACCCGGTTTTTTGCGAGAAAACGTGCCAATCAAAGCAATCTACGTTCCCCCGGGCGAAAAAGGCGTGCCGTGGCGTCGTGTCCCGATTACCCGCGCGTGACTTCGCGCTCGCCACAATAGCGCAGAGACCGCGAACCACACGATTGTCCCGAACACGAGCGATCCAGCGGCGGTGTATTGCGCGAGAACCCATACGACCACGCCGAAGGCGGCGAGGCCAGCGGCGCCAAGGCCCGCGCCGGCTGCGTCGAGCGCAGCGGCGTTCTTGCCGCGTTTTCCGCCTTTCATTCCCTTTTTCCTTTCGCTCGCGCTCATGTTTTTCGATCATCGTAGCGCTTGCGAAGAATATGGCAGGCAAAGCAAGGAATAATCCCCCAACGACTGGCCCCCAGACGTTCCCCGCCATGCCGGCCAGGACCGTTGCAAGCCCTCCGAGAAAAAAGCGCAAGATGAGCTCGGACCAGCGACTGTCCTTCACTGAGGAAAACTTGAAACGAACGACCATTTCTAGCCCAGCAACATCTGCTTGAGGCCGATGGCCACAACAAGCCACGCCACGATCGCCGTCGCTGTCGCCGTCTGTGTCGAGCAGCGGGCGCGCATCAGAAGCTGGCAAACCAGAAAGCTGTAAACCGCAAACGCGAGCGCGCCGAGAATCATGGACCGTCCCTCGGTTGAAACGTAAGCGGCGTCATGGTTCCAGAACGCGAGAGTAAGCGAGACGAGAGCGATGGAAGGTGCGGCTCCGAAAAGGCCTGCAAAGCTTTTTGGACGAAGGATGTCACCGATCATAGCGAACAGCGAAACGATCAGGCCTCCGGCGAAAAATCGAATCACATACTCCATGAGCCCCCCTGCTCAATACGAGACTGATAAGGGCTTTCTAGCTTCAAGTCCTACTCCGCGGGCTTGGCCTAGGAGGCGGCTGGCGGGCCGCGTCCGCGTCATCAAAAAGCGCGAGCTGGCGACTACTCCTTGTTTTTCGTGAAAGATTTTGCGGCCTGCGTGACAGCCAACAGAGCCGATTCGGGACCGTCCCAGCCAAGGATATTGAGCTTCTTGTCCTCAAGCTCTTCGGTTGCGATGAAGAACCTCTCAAGCTCTTCCTGGATCGGTTTTGTCAGATCTCGCACGTCCTTGAGAGCATTTTCGGAGTGCGAGCGGAGTGGCACGGCAAATAGACGGTCGTTCCGCTCCGACTTGTTTTTGCTCTTCTGTTCGATTTGAAGAATGCCGATGACGCGGCAAATGACCACAACTCCCGGAAAGGTCGTCCCATCGTGGATCACCATGACATCAAGGGGGTCTCCGTCATCCGCCTTGGTCGATGGCGCGAACCCCCAGTCATGAGGATAAGTCAGGCCGGTCAGTAGAGATTTGCGGAGGACAAACCCTCTAAGTTTAGGATCGTAGGCGAATTTTACGTGACTGCCCCGCGGGGTCTCGATGACGACATGAAGGTCACCGTCTTTTGTGAGCAGCGGCAGGTTGAAGAAGTTCGGCATCTTGCAAACGCCCCAAGGATTAATTATGCCACCGCCCGCCCAGTTCCTAATATGACGATTAACTGACAAGATAAGATATTGTTCCAAAATAGAGATCCGTCTTTTTTTACGGTGAAACTGTTGGCTGCGCCGGCGTGTCCGCCCCCGCGTCAGGGCGAGCGAAGGGGCCGTGCAAACCTATTATCCGCAGCGTTAGCGAGTTTCCTGGTCACGGCGGTTTCGCCAAGCCGCTGCCTTTCGACATCCCTACCCGTTGCGGCCTTCCAATCGAAGTTCGGCTACGATCGCGCATCGAGGCCCTCCGGCTAAGCGGTTGGTAATCAAACCGCCGGAGAGTGCTCCGAGACGTTCTATTGTGCGGCCGCAACATGCGAAAGCGTCGACGCTCTGAAGGAACGCTGGCTAATTTCACGCTTCCAGCGCGAGGTTCACTTGCACAGAAATCCAACAATTCTGGACGAGATGCGAAAAGGGGACGGCTTCACAGCCGGATTTGACTACCTGCGCATCGGACTGGCGCTCGCCGTGCTCGTTTGGCACAGCGACCTCCTCAGTACAGGGTCGGCCTTCCTGTACCGAGCCGCGTGGAGCGGCCCGTTCCGCTTCCTCCTCGCAGCCATTCTGCCCATGTTCTTCGCGTTGTCGGGGTTTCTCGTCGCGGGCAGCCTAGCGCGAACCCGCCTACACCAGTTTGTCGCACTTCGTGCGCTTCGGCTGATCCCGGCTCTCGCCGTCGAGGTCATGCTCTCCGCCCTAGTCCTCGGCGCGTTCTTCACCACCCTGCCGCTCCGGGACTACCTGACGAACCGGGAACTAGGCAGTTATTTGGGCAATATCGTCGGCCTCATGCACTTTACCCTGCCTGGTGTCTTTGAGCACAACCCTGCGGCGCGCGTGGTCAACTCTCAGCTCTGGACCGTTCCGTTTGAGCTGGAGTGCTACCTGTCCCTTGTATTGCTTTCCCTATCGACAGTGCTGCGAGATCGACGCGCGTTTGTCGCGCTAGTCGTCCTGCTCTCGCTCGTTGCTACTGCCTGGGCGCTCTTCCTTGATCCAGTGAGTCCGATCGAGCATATTCCGGGAGGGGCGCTTGTTGTCTCGTTCCTTGCCGGGGTGAGCCTCCATCTGTATCGCGAAAGAATCCCGTGCTCGCTCGCACTCGGCGTGGTGGCAGGCCTCGTGGCCGCGGTGCTGCTGCAGCTCCCCAACGCCTGCTATCTCGCTGCTTTCCCGGTCGCCTATCTGACTATCTGGCTCGGGCTCATGCGCCCGCCAAAAATTCCATTCGGCGACCTGTCCTACGGCGTCTATCTGTTCCACTTTCCAATCGAGCAATCGATCATGCAGGTCTTCCCCGGCGTCGCGTGCTGGTGGCAGCTCACGCTGATAGCCTTGCCGCCAAGTGCGCTTTGCGCCTGGCTGTCTTGGAACCTGGTCGAGCACCCCGTCCTGAGCCGCAGGAAACATGTTTTGGCCGCGGCCGATCGCGCATACGCGGCGCTGGCTCATCGTTCTCGCAGCCGGCGAGAGACGGCGGATGAGCGGGCGGGACGTCATCGCGGTCCACCTCCACACCCCGCCATCCTGAATGACCGCCTCAGATCGAGACGGGTCCAAAGGATTTGGATTATCCTCGCTAGGCCATCAGCGCGCCGGCCGGCGCCGCTGGCGACGACGTCGGCTGATCGCGCGTTACGCCGATCTGCTCATGCGCGCCAATACGCGCGGGCGCGAGGGCCGTCTTAGCTCGGCTGGGGGCAGCTTCAGTCTATTGCTGCGGACCGCCCAACTCCCCGGGGCCTGGAGCAGCAGCCGGCGCGGCGGTCTTGAAGACGCCGAACGGCAGGCGCTCAAACAATTGCGCCAGGTCCTCGGCCGCCAGCGCCGCCGTCCGAACCACCCAGCCGTGCGCTTGCGGCGCGGCGGCGGTCTTGTCGGGCGCAGCGGCGCTCTTGTCGAGCGCGGCCGCAGTCGCCCCGACATTGGCGATCGGCATTGGCGGCAGGGGCGCGGTGAGCTCGGCCGCCCGCGCCAGGAGCTCGCTGTCGTCATAGATCGGCGGCGATAGCCCTTCCGCCAGCGCAAGCGCGCCGGTCGGCGCGCGGTCGACGCCGGCGGTAATAATCTTCGGCAGCAGTCCGTGTTGCGCGGCCGGGCCGAATCCCTTGTTGGAGAGCGGCAGCAAAGCGCCGCGGGTCTGGTCTGTTGCCGAGGCAAGGACGAGATCCGCCGGACGAACCGGAGGCATGGGCGCGTCGGCAAACGCGAGAGCGGCGAGATCGGCTGGCTTCCGCGGCGGCAGTGGCGCGATGAACTTCGGCCCGGTGCTGCTACGCGGCTCGTCCGGCGAAGCGTCGCTGGCCACGTTGGGCTGCTCCAGCGCCGCGACAGCCTGCGGTTTGACCGGCGGCGCCGGCGCTGGCTCGGCGGCGCTGGCGTAAGCTGGGCCGGTCGGCAAGTCGCGCTTGGCCCTGGCGACCGCCTCCGGCCCGGAATCGGGGGCCTCTGGCTTCGCGGCCGGCGCGGGTTCGGTGGCGCTGGCGTAAGCCTGACCGGTCGGCAAGTTGCGCTTGGCTTTGGCGACGGCTTCCGGCCCGACGTCGGCGACCTCGACCGGCGGCTGCGGACCGCCGCTTCGACCGCCGCGCGCGTTGCCGGTCGTCGCCATCGTGGTCGTCGCTTCCTGTCCGCCCGACTCCTCGGCGTCGTCGGCGCCGCCTCCGAACAGCCAGGAGAAGAACCCGCCAATTCCGCCACCGCTCGCCACTTGCACATTTCCGCCGCGGGCCTCGATCTCGGCCCGCGCCTGCTCATAGCCGGGCATGGGCTGGCCGTCGGCGGGGATGAAGACCGTCTTTCCGTCCGGGAACAATCGGGTCAGCGCGTCTCGGCTCATGCGCGGCCAATAGCGCACCGAGCCGCTGTCGATATGCACCCAGGGAGTGATGCCGGTCGGATAGAAACCGACGCCGCCCGCTTGCATGCGCATGGCGATGTCGCGGATGCGCCCGGTGCCGACGTCGAGGAAATGCGCGTCGATCGCCTTGCCTTGCATATGCTGGGAATGCTCGGCCACCTGTCGCGACCGCCTGCGCAGCATCGCGTTGGTCTGTGGCGACCGGTAGCCGGACAGGACGTCGACTGGCTGCGTCGACCCGGACTCGCGATAGACCTCCCAGATGATGTCGAAGAGGTGCGGGTCCATCTTGGTCGGCTCGTTGAGCCGCCAGTCCCGGCAGAACCAGTTCAATTTGTCGAGCGTCCCTGAGTCATAGACGCCATTGACCATGAAGGTGAACGAGCCAGATTCGCTGGTGTGCTGGTTCGAGAGGATGATGGTCCGCGTGTCGCCGTTGGCGACCGCCGACTCGGTCGAGTTCGGAACAAGGCAAACGACCGTGAACGCCGCCGCCACCGCCAGTTGCGCCGCCGCCCCGCAGCGGCCGGCGCAAATGCTCACATTAAAACCCGCCAATAACCCATCCTTCCCCAACACGTCACGACCGGCGGCGAAGCCGGCGGACTGTGCCTATCCATCCCGTACGCTTACGCTTTTGCCGGCCTCTCCCGCCGACCCTACGCGACCTCCCGAGCGCCTGTCCCTGGCGCTCCTTGTTCGCATTGTGACGCTTGCGTCACAGTTAAGGCAAAAAGCGATCTATTTGGCGTATAGCTCGATATCGTCTCCCGATCAATCTTGACTTACCCGAGCGAGCATGCCTTCGACCCTGCGAATCAGCCCGTAAACGTCCGGCCGCTCCTGCAACTCGCCGAATTCGTCAACGAAATCAGTGAAGTACTCGATATGAATAGGCAGCGGATGGGGCAGGAACACAGTTTGTTCTAGCCCGCCGATCGCGGCCTCGATTCGCTCGGCGGTCCATCCGTTCGCCCCGCCGAGAACAAGTTCGGCTAGACTCTGCGGGTCTTCGACTCGGATGCAGCCGTGGCTGAAGGCGCGGGTTTCCTCGTCGAACAACTCGCGCGCCGGCGTGTCGTGCAGATAGATCGCGTGGTCGTTCGGAAACATGAATGCGATCCGTCCGAGCGCATTGTCCTCGCCGGGCAATTGGCGGACCGTCAGCCGCCCGCCGACCGTCTTCACCTCATAGCCCCGCCGGCTCAAGGAGCCGAGCTTCGGCATCATTTCCTTTTTGATGATCGAATCGGGGACCTGCCAGGACGGGTTGATGAGCACGTAGCGCATGATGTTGGAGAAGATCGGCGTCGGCGTCTGCGGCCTGCCGACGATGACGCGCGACTGGAGAAGGACCCTGTCGCCCTCCAGCACCGCGATCGAGAAGTCGGCGACATTGACCTCAATCCGCCGCTCGCCCATGTCGCGCGGCTCCCAACGCCAAATCTCCATATTGGCGAGGACCGCAGCCCGTTGGTGCGCGAGCGAACCGAAGGCGAACGTCGCGCTGGCTGAGGCGGTATGAATGCGGCCCACCGGGGCGCGACGTTCGGCGCCGTCGGGCTGAGCCTCGAGGAGGCGCTTCAATTGGTCGCGCAGCTCGCGGTAACCCTTTTGCGGCGGATTGAAGTCGGCGAGCCGCTGAGCGGGATCCGCCGCGGCGGCCGTTTCCGCGAGCGCCGCGCCGGGATCAGCGAGCCTCGGGGCCGCGAAGATGAGCGGCGAGACACGCGAGGGCGGGACGCGCGACCCCGTCGCCTGCTCGGCGTAAGCCACCACCGCCGAGGCGATTGTGGCTTCGGCTTCGGCGAGGGCGTCCGGGGAAAGGTTTGCCCCGGCATCGTGTGGCGGCGTGAAGGCTGACAGGTCGAGGCCGTCGTCGCGGGCGCGCCCCAGTTGCGCTACCGCTGATCGTCCTGCCTCGGTGAATCCGTCCTCGCCGACCCAAACCGGCGCATAGGCGCGCGCGGCATAGAAGGCCGCGATCGCGGCGCGTGCGGCGCGCCAGTCGCCTGAGCCGAGTGGGTTGGGCTGATCGCCGCGCGTGACCAGCCGTTCCATCGCCGCTTGAAGCGCCCTTTGCGTTGGCGACAGCGAAGGCCCGGCGGTGGGATCGTAGATTACCGGCGGCGGGTTGTCCGGCGCGGCCGCATCTTGCCCTTGCGCAAGCACGGTCGCCGGCGCGAGGTCGAACTTCGGCTCGGCTAACCACGTAAGCGGCTCCGGACCTTGGCTGGTGCGCGGGGCGCTGAACGCGGCAAGCAATGGACTTGCGCCGGCAAGGTCGCCGAAGCTCAGCGGCGCCTCAGGCGACAGGATCGGAACCGCGCCTTGGTCCACAAAGGAGGGACCGGGCGCCGGCGGAGGGTCGGCGAAGGCAGGGCTTGCGGCGAGCGCAATCACGATAGCGCCCACGCCTTGCAGCAGGAGCCTGCGCCAATGTCCGCGCCCGAGCGCGCTCGCGGTCCGTCCCAAAACCTCATTCTGAGGAGCCGCGCGAAAGAGCGGCGTCCCGAAAGCTGGCCCTGAGCCTGTCGAAGGGAATGGTCCAGTTGTGGCGCCGTTCGCGCTCGCGGGACCATCCTTCGAGACGCGTCGCCTACCGCTCCGCTCCTCAGGACGAGGTCTGACAGAAATCGTTCCCATCTCCACGCCCCGACGCTTCGCCTGCATTATGCCGCAGCGTCGCCGAGCATGTCATCGGCAATTCCGACGTCTTTCATCTTGCGGTAGAGCGTCGAGCGCCCGATGCCGAGTTTGCGCGCCATTTGCGACATCTGGCCGCGATAGTGCGTGAGCGCGAAGCGAATGACCTCGCTTTCGATCTCCTCCAGCATCCGCACATCGCCGCTATCGTTGATCATTCGCAGTGAATGCGGATCGCGGTGGTCGTGAGCGGCCTGCCGGAAACCGACGGAAACCGACGGATCGGC
>DASXXT010000377.1:0-1539 GCA_036502965.1 Roseiarcus sp.
TATCGGCATTCATTTGGGCGACGTGGTCGAAGAGAGCGACGGCGACCTGATGGGCGACGGGGTCAACATCGCCGCCCGAGTCGAAGGCGTTTGCGAGCCGGGCGCGATCTGCCTTTCCGAGGACGCCTACCGCCAGGTCAAAGGACGGCTCGATCTGGCGGTCACTGATCTCGGTCCGACCCAACTCAAGAACATCGCCGAGCCGATCCGGGTCTATTCGCTTCGAGTCGGCGTCCCCGCGCAGGCGAAGCCTGCGATGTCCACGGGGCCACCGGCGCCGAAAAAGCGTTCGGCGTCGGCGCCGCTCGCTGCAGCGCTCGTCGCGTTGCTCGTCCTGATCGGCACCGGCGCGTGGTGGTTCCTGGCCGGCGGGCGCTCCGCGCCACCCGGCGCCCCGCGTCTTTCCATGGTCGTGCTGCCGTTCACCAACCTCTCCAACGATCCTGCCCAGGACTATTTCGCCGACGGCGTCACCGAGAATCTCACCACCGAATTGTCGCGCATCCGCAATAGCTTCGTCATCGCCCGCAATACCGCGTTCACCTTCAAGGGCAAGAACCTCGACGCCAAGGCGATCGGCAAGGAGCTCGGCGTGCGCTATGCGCTCGAAGGCTCGGTGCAGCGCGACGGCGCCCGGGTGCGTGTCAACGCTCAGCTCATCGACGCGGAATCCGGCGCGCATCTCTGGGCGGATCGCTTCGAGGAAGACGTGCCGGACCTGTTCAAGCTCCAGGACGAAGTGGTCGCGCGACTCGCCCGCACGCTTCAGGTCGAGCTGGTGAACGCCGAAGCCCACCGTAGCCTACACGATCACCCACGCAATCCCGACGCCCTCGATCTGACGATGCGCGGTTTGGCGCTTCTCAACCAACCCCTCACGAAAGCCACTTCTTACGAAGCCCGAGACTTATTTGAGCAAGCGTTGAATCTCGATCCGGCCAACGCCGACGCACTCGCGGGTGCCGCTTACGTCGACTCGAGAGACTATGTTCTCGGTTGGTCCGACCACAATGTGGACCTGTATGCGCGGGCGACGCAGCGGGCTAACCAGGCTCTTCTGCTCGATCCGGACCAGGCCACCGCGCATTTCACCAAGGCCCGCCTGATCCTGTTCAAAGCGAAACCGAACGACGCGGCGTCGGCAAACGAGATGATCGCCGAGGGGGAAGCATCGCTTCGCGCCGATCCCAGTTTTGCCGGGGCCTACTGGGCGATGGCTCTCGGGGAAGCGCTCCTCGGCCATAATGAGCAGTCGATATCGCATCTCGAACAGGCCATACGGATCAGTCCGCGCGATTCAAATATTGGACAATGGCACATGGATATGGGCAACGATTTCTTTGCGCTGCGCCAATACGATGCGGCGATCCAGGAAGGCCTCAAAGCCATCGACTTGGGGTATCGACAGCCGTTGGGCTACGCTGCCCTTGCGGCGTTCTACTCGGCGGCGGACAGGGTGCCGGAGGCGAGGGGCGCGCTGGCGGAGGCGATGAAATTGAATCCCAAACTCTCCGTGGCGTGGTTTCACGCGCATATACC
>DASXXT010000378.1:0-19682 GCA_036502965.1 Roseiarcus sp.
GGAGTCGGGCGTATGGAGTCGCGGGTCGTAGCCAAGCTTGTCGCCCTGCTTGAGCCTCCGCGCGATCCATTCAGTTGGCGGATCCTCGGTGACATGGCGGAATTCGAAGACCGAACGGTCCGCCTCATGCTTGACCTGCTCTGTATATCGGCCGTCGACGAACAAAGCCGCCGAGTCCTTCAGCACCACCGCGAGCCCCGCTGAGCCGGCGAATCCCGTGAGCCACCTGAGCCGCTCGGCGTTTGGGGGCACGTATTCGTTCTGGTGCTCGTCCGCGCGCGGGATGATGAATCCGGCAAGCCCCAGCTTCGCCAATTCGGCGCGTAATTGGCTCACGCGAGCGGCGCCGTGAGAAGGATCACCCAATGCAACGAAGGACTGAAAGCGACTCTCAAACACGCGCGACGGTTTCCGGAATGGCGGCGTCGCCGGCGTCCTGCGAGGTCACGACACGGCCGATGAACGGCAGCTCGCGATACGAATGCGCTACGTCCATGCCGTAGCCGACCACAAAAACATCGGGGCAGACAAAGCCGACGAAATCGGCGCCGATTTCAACGGCCCGCTTGCCGGGCTTCTCCAACATCGTGCAGACGAGGACCCGCCGGGCGCCGCGCGCGATCAGAAGATCCTTGGCGAACGCCAGCGTCCGGCCCGATTCGAGAATATCGTCAACGAGCAGAATGTCTCGACCACGGACCGAGGATTCGATGTCGCGAAGGATCTTCACCGTTCCGATTGACACTGTTCCGCTCAAATAACTCGACAGGTGAAAGAACTCGACTTGCGGCTCGAGTCCGACCCGATGCAGGGCGCGCAACAGGTCGGCCGCGAACATGAAAGATCCTTTGAGGATAGCGACGACAAGCAGGTCCTTCGGCTTCGCCGCGGCGATCTCGCGGGCAAGCGCCTCCGTTCGCTCGGCGATCGTCCGTTCGTCGTAGAGGACCTTGACCTGTCTGTCGCCACTCATGAACGAGACTCGATGAACGACCCTTTATCCCCCGGCGCGGCGAATTTGACTAGGACGTCGCGAACGCCGGCCGGGGGCGCCGCCAGCCGGGCTCGGAATGGGACGCGCTCACGAGCGCCGAGGCGAGACTTCGGCCCCGGCGTCATCCAGACGTAGAGCTCGCGCCCCTCCTCGCCGCGCAGAGCCAGGTGCAGACTCGGCGCCAACGTTTCTCTGTCGCGCAGATTCGTAATCTCGCCTGTGACCAGCAGCTCCCCCTGGCCTTCAGTTTGCTGGATAACCGTCGCGCGGACGTCAGCGATCGAGAGATCGCGAAGATTAACCGGCATGCCGGCGCTTGCATAGAGGGCCGCGGTCGCCGGCGCGATCGACACGATGGCCGCTCGAGCCGCGATCGCGGTCGTGCCCATGATCACCAAGCCGACAAGGACCAAGGCCGGAGCTATCGCGCCATCACCCCGCCAACGCTGCCGCGGAGAGCTTTGATCGCAATTTGAGCTGAACTTGTGGTCTAGAATCATGACGCCCGACCTTGTTGTTCCGATGGAATGGCTCATGGTGGTATTTGGTGAGAAACACGGTTAAAGGCGCGTTAAACGGCCAACCGCGCCGTCCCGGGGATCGCGTTGATACGGTTCGAAAACGTCGGTTTGCGCTACGGCATGGGACCGGAGGTGCTCGGCGATCTTAATTTTTCCGTCGACCCGCAGAGCTTTCAATTCCTCACCGGCCCGTCGGGCGCCGGCAAGACAACCCTCATGCGGCTGATGTTGCTCTCGCTTCGGCCGACGCGGGGAACGATCCGCGTATTCGGTCAGGATTCCGCCGCGCTGACCAAGGACGATTTGACGACGCTGAGGCGGCGGATCGGCGCTGTCTTTCAGGATTTCCGTCTCTTGGACCATCTCACGACCTATGAGAACGTGGCGCTGCCACTACGGGCGATGGGACGGGAGGAATCTGGCTATCGGGCTGAAGTGGTCGAGCTTCTGCGCTGGGTCGGCCTCGGCGACCGAATGAATGCGTCTCCGCCCGTGCTTTCGGGAGGCGAAAAGCAGAGGGCCGCAATCGCGCGCGCATTGATCGTTCGCCCGGAATTGTTGCTGGCGGATGAGCCGACCGGCAATGTCGATCCTGGCCTCGCGCGCCGCCTTCTGAGGCTGTTCGTCGAACTTCACCGGCTTGGCACGGCGGTCGTCATCGCGACGCATGATCTCCAGCTTATGGACCAATTCGGCTTCGCTCGCCGGCTGGTCGTCGGCGACAGCAAACTGACAATTTTCGACGGGTCGCCCTCATGAACGAACCGATCGTCGAGCCTATTCTTGCCGTGGAACCGGAGTCGTCGTTCAAGACCAATGCACCGCTCATACCGCGCGACTCAGTCGCTGGGCGCGCGCTGGTCGTGGTCATCGCGATCATGACATTTCTCGCGTGCCTGACCGCGGGCGCGGCGCTCTTGGTCGCCGACGCCTCGCAAGCCTGGCGCTCGGATGTGTTGCGCGACGCCACGATCCAGGTAAAGCCCGGACCGGGCGACAATGTCGAAAGCCTCGTCGCCAAAGCCGTCGCCATCGCCACCCAAGCCCCCGAGGTCGAATCCGCTCACGCTTATTCAAAGGCCGAATCGGAGAGGCTTCTCGAGCCATGGCTCGGCTCTGGGCTCGACCTCAGTCAGCTGCCCGTCCCGCGGCTTATCGTCGTCCGACTTCGCGGCCAGCGATCCGAAGACCTCGCGACGTTGCGTTCAGCGCTCGCCTCCACCGTTCCCCAGGCGGATCTTGACGACCATCGGATCTGGGCGGCACGCCTCGGCGCCATGGCCAATGCTGTCGTCATTCTTGCGGCCGCTCTTTTCGTGCTGATGATCGTGGCGATGGGCACGGCGATCGGGTTCGCCACTCGCGGCGCAATGGCGGGCAACCGGGAGATCATCGAGGTCCTCCATCTCGTGGGCGCGTCCAACGCATTCATCGCTAAGGAGTTCCAGGGGCATTTTCGTCGCTTGGGGCTTCGCGGCGCGATGATCGGCGGGCTGGCGGCGATTGGTTTCTTCGCCACAGCTTCGCTTTTGTCCTTCTGGTGGGCGCATTCGCCGGGTGGCGAGGAGATTGCGGCGATGTTCGGCTCGTTCGCGCTCCGCTCCTCTGGCTATCTCGCGCTTGTCGTGGTGTGCGCCGCCGTTACGCTGCTGACCGGTCTTCTTTCGCGCGAAATCGTCATGCGCCATTTGCAAACGCTGCAGTAGCGTGGGCCACTCTCTTGCGTGACCCCACGACGTCCCCGATGCTCGCGACGCGATCGCTGCTTTTCAACGCGCTCTTCTATCTGAACCTGGTGGTTCTAATGATCATCGGCCTGCCGACCATGCTGTTCGGCAGGAAAGCTGTGTTTGCGCTTGCGCGACTCTGGGGCGCAATTTCCGTCCGGCTTCTGAAAACGATCTGCGGTCTTCAGCTCGAATATCGGGGGGTCGAGAACATTCCCCGTGGGGCGGTCCTGATCGCGGCCAAGCATCAATCCTTTCTCGAGACCTTCGCGCTGCTCAAATACGCGCCTGACTTCGCGATCATCTTAAAACGCCAGCTTACATACGTTCCGTTGTTCGGCCTCTATCTTATCATCTCGCAGCAGATCGCGATTGATCGCGGGCGGGGCCGGCTGGCGTTGCAGCAAATCGCCGCCGCCGCCAAGCCTGTCTTCGCCGCGGGACGACAGGTGTTCATTTACCCGGAGGGAACCCGCCGTCTCCCCGGCGCCCCGCCGATGTACAAACAAGGCGTCGCGGCGCTTTACGCTGCGTCGGAGGTCTCCTGCCTGCCAGTGGCCGTTAATACGGGGCTGTTCTGGAGGAGGCGCGGCTTCATGCGCCGGCCGGGTGTCGCGGTCATCGAATATCTGCCCGTGATCCCGCCTGGACTCGACCGCGCCACGTTCAGCGAACGCCTGCAGTCGACGATTGAGACAGCCTGCGATCGCCTCAATGCTGAAGCGGTCGATAGGGACCCGTCGCTTGCGGCGGTCGTTGCGGAAGGGGCGAATAGCAATGCGGAAACGCTAGGTTCGCCTTGACGAGAATCTTGCTTTGTTCTATTAATGTTCTTGTAACAATCTCGATAGGGGCGATGATGCTTGCATACGAGGATGGAACGATCGACCGCGCATGCGGCGCCTCCGAATCCCGTGCGGCTGCGTGGGTGGCCCCCTTGAGCGATCGCCAGGACAAGAGCCGTGGCGCCTCGCTGGCTGCGTTGGCCGGCACGCCGCTCTCGTCCCGATTTTGTTCATGGACCGGGCTGTCGGGGCAGCGCTATGTCTTCTCCGTCTATCCGGCCCTAGAGTGTCCGGCGTTTCGCGACGCCGTCCTGCTGACTGTAGTCCGGGACATGACGGGGCAACGGCGCACCGTTTCGGTGCGCGAGACGGGATCTTTTCCGGAACCGGTCGTCGCCAAGGCTCAACGGGAGCTCCAGGCGTTTGGGCCCGGGCTTGAGTTCCATCTCCATTTGCTCGCCACGTCGCCTGCGGAACGGGCAGCGACCGTCGCCGATCTGGCAATTGCCGAGGGCTGACGCCCGGGAACGCTCTTTACTGAGAGGCTCTCAGCTTGGCGCTCAGCCATTCGAGGTCGCGATCCCGCACCCCTAGCGCTAGCAGGTGATCGTAGGTCTCGAGTATATATTCCACATTGTCGCCGGACTGGCCTTTACCGGCGCGCACATATTCGAGCATCGCCTCCCGATTGAGACGCCCCGCATACTGCCCGTGGAGCCGGTCGGCGACATAAGTCAAAGCAAGGACGCGGTCGCCACATTCGAGCGTCACTGGCGCGATCCGCTCGAGGTAAACGGCGGTTGCTAGCTCGCGTTCCCGGAGGTAGCGGATTGTCGTTTCGCGCAACGCCGCGTCGACTTCGAAGGCCACCCCCGGGCAAGCGCCGCCGCGATCCAGGCCAAGCACGAGTCCGGGCCGGCCGGGCGAGCCGCGGTAGACGTGCGAATAGACGCACAGGCTTCTGCGCCAGCCGCGCAACAGCGCCTTGCATCGTCGCGCATAGGCGAAGCCGGGCCGCCACATCAGCGACCCGTACCCGAATACCCAGAGGCTGCCGTCCGAAACGGGCGCGAGGGCGCCTGGAGATGTCACCGAACTGGCTCGTCGCTTTCGGCGGCGCGACGGCCGAAATCCGGGGCTGCAGTTTCCTGACCCTCAGCGACGATTCCGAGCCTTATCGCCCGCGTCCGGGTAAACAAGGCGAACAGCCCATCGCCATCCTCGCGCCGGATCATTCTCTGCAGCGCCGTCAGGTCCTCATTGAACCGGCCAAGCATCTCCAGCACCGCATCCTTATTGTGCAGGAAGACGTCGCGCCACATGGTCGGGTCGGAGGCGGCGATCCGGGTGAAATCGCGGAACCCGCCGGCCGAGAACTTGATGACCTCCGAGCGGGTGACCTCTGCGAGATCCGCCGCAGTGCCGACGATGTTATAGGCGATGAGATGCGGCACGTGGCTGGTGATCGCCAGCACGAGGTCGTGGTGCGCGGCGCTCATGATTTCGACATGAGATCCCAGTGTCTGCCAGAACGCTCGCACCTTCTCGACCGCTGCGTCGTCCGTTGCCTCCGGGGGCGTGAGAATGCACCAGCGGTTGACGAATAAGCTCGCGAATCCGGCGTCCGGGCCCGAATGCTCAGTCCCCGCGACCGGATGCGCCGGCACGAGACGCGCATGACGGGGCAGCGCAGGCGCGAGCGCCGCAATGACGGCTCCCTTGACCGAACCGACGTCGGAAACGATCGCGCCCGGACGAAGCGCCGGCGCGATGGCGCGTCCGATCGCCTCGTTAGCGCCCACCGGGGCGCACAGAATAACGCAATCGGCGTGGCTGACGGCGCGGGCCAGATCGTCGGTCACGACGTCGCCAAGCCCCAAGGCCTTCGCGCGCTCCAACACCCCCACCGAATAGTCCGCAAGAACGATACGCCGCGCGGCATGACGCCGGCGCGTGGCGCGCGCGATCGATGAGCCGATGAGCCCGACGCCGACGATCGCCAGCTCTTCGAAGATCGGGTCGGCAAGCGGCTCCCCGAGCCGATCAATCACCTTTGCCTCGCATGAGCTCTGCGAGCGCCGCGACCACGCCTTTGTTGGCTTGCTCGCCGCCGACTGTGAGACGCAGGGATTCCGGAAGCCCATAAGCCGCGACCGCCCGGAGAATGAATCCGCGCGCGTTTAAGAAGGCGTCCGCGTCCGCGGCGGTCCGGCCGGATTGCTTGGGAAAGGTCAGCAGCAAAAAATTTCCGACGCTTGGCGTGACCTCGATCCCAAGCTCGGCAATCGCTTCGGCCAACCAGGGCAGCCAGCGGGCGTTGTGCGCGATCGCGCCTTCGATATGTGCCGCGTCCTCGAGACTCGCTACGCCTGCCGCCTGCGCCGCTCCATTCAGATTGAATGGCCCCCGCACCAGGTTCAACGCGTCGACGACATGCGCCGACCCATAGGCCCAGCCGATGCGCAAGCTCGCAAGCCCGTGGATCTTCGAGAAGGTCCGCGTCATGACGACATTGTCCGCCGTCGCAGCCAATTCCAGGCCCGCCGCATAATCGTTGAGGGTCACGTATTCGGCGTAAGCCGCATCGATCACCAAAAGCGTGTGCGGCGGCAGGCCGTCATGCAGGCGCTTGACCTCTGAAAACGGAATATAAGTGCCAGTCGGATTGTTGGGGTTGGCGAGATAGACGATCTTCGTGCGGGCGCTCACCTTTGCGAGGATCGCATCCACGCTCGCCGTTTTGCGCGTCTCCTCGGCCACGACCGGGATTCCGCCCGCGGCGCGAATGCAGATCGGATAGGTCAGAAATCCGTACTGGCTATAGAGGCCTTCGTCGCCCGGGTGCAGAAAGACATGCGCCAGCAGCGCCAACAGCTCATCGGAGCCGTTGCCGCAGATGATCCGGGATGGATAGAGACCAAAGCGGCGACCGATCGCGGCGCGCAGCGCAGTCGACGCGCCATCAGGGTAGAGCTGGAGGCTGTCGGTGAGCGCACGCACCGCTTCGATCGCCTTCGGCGACGGGCCGAGGGGCGACTCGTTGGAGGAGAGCTTATGGACCCTGTCCATTCCCGGGACCCGGCTCTTACCCGGCACATACTGGTCGATTGCGAGGATCGCCGCCCTAGGCTGAGGGCGCATGGAAGCAGTAGAGGTCATGGCGGGGTTCGATTAGCCTCAATTCGCGCGCTTGCGCAACGCCGAGGCGTCAATTCGATCGGCATGCGCGCCGATCTCCGAGGCGCGCACGTCGGCGCCGCCGGCCGACCGCAGAGCCTCGCTCACGGCGTCCGGCGCGCCTTCTCCTGGCCGTACGACAAGAAGCGCAAGCCCCATTCCGCTTGCGGCGGAGCCGATGGCTTCGGCTCCAATCGTGCGCAAGGCATGAGGAATGTCCGGGCGCCATCGATCGAGCGTAACCGACTCGAGCACGATGTCACGCGCCGTCCCGTCGACCAATGGCTTCGAGATCACAAACACCGGCATGCCCGCCGGGTGATCGGCGCGCTCGACGAACGGCAAACGTGCGATAATTTTTGGTGCGTCTGGCGGAGCAAGCTTCGTCCACCAGGCACCGGCCCCTGGTCCCCCGTCGACGGCGAACATACCAAGATCTCCGACCGAATCCCCTACTGCACGGATCACCTCGCCCGCCCCAAAGTGCGGAACGCAGGGAGTCGTGAACCCGAAGTGAAAACGCGCCGAGTCCCGCATGGCGGCGTCGCCCCCAGACACGTCGACATGGACGCTGTAGGGCGCCTGAACATAGGTGAAGGTGGAAATAATCACCCGCCAGATGCCCTCGACGGTGTCGAGCGGCAAAAGACCTCGATGTCGCTCGACAAGCGCGCGCATCATTGCGGCTTCCCGTGCGGGGCGAAACGCCGAACCGCCGCCCTGACGCGCCTTGATCTCGATCAATTGGTCAATGACGCGCCCCCTCTCCATGAGAAGCTCGTGCATTTGCGCGTCGATTCGGTCGATCTCCATTCTCAGATCGGCGAGAGTCGGTTTCGATGATTGGGACACGGGCCCCCTCTCCTTTCGAGGGACTGGCGTGATACAGATCCGACTTTATCCGAGCGCTGGTCGGAAGCGGCTCAGGTATTCATCGACTCGAAGAAGCCCGCGTTGGTCTTCGTTTCACGTAGCTTGCCGAGGAGGAATTCGATCGCGTCGACCGTGCCCATTGGATTGAGGATGCGCCGCAGCACATACATCTTCTTCAGGATGTCCGGAGGCACAAGCAGCTCTTCCTTCCGAGTTCCCGACCGAGTGATGTCCATTGACGGGAAGGTGCGCTTGTCGGCCACCTTTCGATCGAGGATAATTTCCGAATTGCCGGTTCCCTTGAACTCTTCGAAAATGACTTCGTCCATCCGCGACCCGGTGTCGATCAACGCAGTGGCGATGATGGTCATCGAGCCGCCCTCCTCGATATTCCGAGCTGCGCCAAAAAACCGCTTCGGACGTTGCAGCGCGTTCGCGTCGACGCCGCCGGTCAGAACCTTTCCGGACGAAGGCACGACGGTGTTGTAGGCCCGCCCGAGTCGGGTGATTGAATCGAGCAGGATCACGACATCGCGTCCGTGCTCGACCAACCGCTTGGCCTTTTCGATCACCATCTCGGCGACCTGAACGTGCCGCACCGCGGGTTCGTCGAAGGTCGACGACACAACCTCGCCGTTCACCGAGCGCTGCATGTCCGTCACTTCTTCCGGCCGTTCGTCTATCAAAAGAACAATCAGATAGCATTCCGGATGGTTGGCGGTGACCGACTGGGCGATGTTCTGCAAGAGCACAGTCTTACCCGTACGCGGCGGCGCGACAATCAAGGCGCGCTGCCCCTTCCCTATCGGGGCCACGATATCGATGACGCGCGACGACAGATCCTTTCGGGTCGGATCTTCAACTTCAAGCCGCAGTCGCTCATTGGGATAGAGCGGCGTCAGGTTGTCGAAATGGACTTTGTGCCGGGTCTTTTCCGGGTCTTCGAAGTTGATTGCGTTGCATTTGAGCAGCGCGAAATACCGTTCTCCCTCCTTGGGACTTCGGATGACGCCTTCGACCGTATCGCCGGTTCGCAATCCCAGGCGTCTGATTTGCGACGGCGACACGTAAATGTCGTCGGGGCCTGGAAGATAGTTGGCGTCGGCCGATCGGAGGAAGGCGAATCCATCCTGCAAAATCTCGACCACGCCTTCGCCGATAATCTGAACGTCGACACTGGCAAGCTGCTTGAGGATGGCGAACATCAGCTCCTGCTTGCGCATCGCAGACGCGTTTTCGACGTCGTTCTCCTCGGCGAACGCCAAAAGCTCCGTTGGTGATTTCTGCTTTAATTCCTTGAGTTTCATTTCCCGCATTGGGGGACCTTTACTTGGACTTCCGGACCCGCGGACCTGCAAAGTCATTAGACTTGATGGGTGATGGCGCTGACGATTCGAGGCGGAGTTCGGTCGTGTCAGGCCGCGCGGCGAAAATTGGATCGGGCGATCCAGCGCCGCTAGGAGGAACCCGCGGTGATAACCGCGGACGCCGTTTCATAGTCGCCTTCGCAGAATTTTTCAATGGTCATTTTGCAGCGCAACGCCGTGCGTTTTTCCGAAGCGTGTCAAAATGGCTTCACCACCGCTAACACCACAATTAGAATCATGAGTATTGTTGGAGCCTCGTTCAAGACCCGATAGAAACGGGCGGGCCGCTCATTGGCGTCCTCTGCGAAAGTTCGCACGCAGCGCGCGAAATAGCCGTGCAGCCCAGCGAGGCCCAGAACTAGAATGAATTTCGCCTGCCACCAGCCTTGCCGCCAATCTTCGGTCAGATAGACAAGCGTGAACCCGGTCGCAAAGACGAGGACCATCGCCGGATTCATGATGGCCTTGAGAAGCCGCCGTTCCATGACCTTGAAGGTTTCCGAGACGTCCGAGCCCTTCGCGGCGGCAACGTGGTAGACGAATAGTCTGGGCAAATACACCATCCCCGCCATCCACGCGATGACGGCGATGACGTGCAAAGCCTTAACCCAGAGCATCATGCGAAACTTGGCGCCGGCGAGCAGCTCACTGGCCGCTCGAATGGCTGACGGCATTAGGCGCTGGTTTCCGCTTGCGCAAGCGCACGCCACTCAGAGCTCCAAAAAGATACAATTAAGATTCGGAATTGATTCTTCTCTTTTAGGGGCCCGTTTACGCAAATTCGATTCAATCCAGAGCGCCGAACCGTCACATTTGACGTGGGGGCCGCGCTCGTCCGGGTCGAGGCTCGCAGTGGTTAACGTTTCGTTAAGAAACTAGGGCCTCAGCAAACATCATGTCTATACTGTTCTAATTATCCCCGCAATTCATATGCGTCTTCGTAAGGCGTTCGATCTTATCCCGACGGGATCGGCTGTGCGTGGTCACACTCGCCCCGATGCGGGCGCCGCAGAACTCGCGCCTGACGGTGCCCGTTCTCCACGCCTGTCCACAAGCTCCCCCGCTGGTTATAAATGTTCGCGATTGACCTCTGGGGGCCATGTTGGGCCGCAGCTATTTCCATCTTCATCTGGTCTCGGACTCGACCGGCGAAACGCTGATAGCCGCCTCGCGCGCCGCGGCGGCGCAATACCAGGGCGTCGCTTCGATCGAACATGTCTATCCGCTGGTGCGCACCGCAGCCCAGCTCGATCGGGTGATTGCTGAGATCGAGAACGCGCCCGGAATCGTCCTCTTCACGCTGGTCGATTCCGACCTTTCCAAGCGGCTTCAAGAAGGCTGCGAAGCCTCAGGCTCGCCATGCTTGTCTGTCCTTGAGCCAATATTGACCTTGTTTAAGTCCTATCTTGGCCAGAACTCAACGCCGAGAGCTGGCGCTCAACATATGCTTAACGCCGACTATTTCAAGAGGATCGATGCGCTAAATTTCAGCATGATCAGCGACGACGGTCAATCGCCCGAAAATCTGGACCATGCAGATATTGTTTTACTGGGAGTGAGCCGCACTTCGAAGACCCCGACCAGCATCTACCTCGCTAATCGCGGTTATAAGACAGCCAATGTCCCTATTGTGCCGAGGCTACCATTGCCAAGAACGATCGACCATCTCCGCCGCCCACTGATTGTCGGCCTTATTGCTTCGGCTGACAGAATTGTGCAGATCCGGCAAAACCGGCTTCTTTCGCTCAACGCCGACTCCCAGACCGATTATGTCGACCGCGTCGCGGTTGCTGAGGAAATCGCCGCGTCGCGCCGCCTGTTCGCCGAACGGGGCTGGCCCGCAATCGACGTGACGCGACGGTCGATCGAAGAGACGGCGGCGGCGGTGCTCGATCTGTATCGTGAGCATCGTCTCAAATTCATCGCCAACGGTTGACTCTCATGCCGGTGACCGCCTTGCCGCCGCTCTGGCGCGGCGCCGGACCTCTGGTTCTGGCCTCGAGGAGCGAAAGCCGTCGCGCTCTCCTGTCGGCAGCGGGGCTGGAAGCTGAATTTGTGGCCCCTGATGTCGACGAGCGCGCGGTCGAAGATCGATATTTGACGCGCGGGGGCTCGCTCGAAGGTCTGGCTCTCGAGTTGGCGCGTGCCAAGGCGCTCGCGGTCAGCACGGCGCGTCTTGATGCCTACTGCATCGGCGCCGATCAGACGCTCACGCTCGAAGGCAGAATCCTCCACAAGTCTCGCGATTTCGCCGAAGCCGCGCAATCGCTGGCCGCGCTCGCGGCCAAGACGCATCGCCTGACCTCGGCATTTTGCGTCGCCCGGGCCGGGCAAGCGCTGGTCGTCCACAGAGATCACGCCGATCTACGCATGCGAGCACTCGATCCCGGCGAGATTTCGCGTTATCTCGAGCGCGCCGGGCCGGACGTGCTGGCGTCCGTCGGCGTTTATAAGGGCGAGGGTCTTGGAATTCACCTGTTCGAGCACGTTGAAGGGGATCATTCCGTTGTTCTCGGGCTGCCTATGTTGAGTCTTCTTGGTTGGATGCGCCGCGAAAATCTGATCGCCTTGTGAACGGGATGGTTGCGCCGCGCGCAGGTGTGGTGGGCTGGCCAGTCGACCACTCGCGGTCGCCGACGATTCATCGTTACTGGCTTAAGGAACTCGGCCTTTCGGGCAGCTACGAGAAGTTCGCGGTCCGACCGGGAGAATTTCGCCACTTCGCCGCCAGGATCGGTATAGACGGGCTCGTCGGCGCCAATGTCACGGTTCCTCACAAGGAGGCAGCTTTCAACGCCTGCGACCGCCGGACAGACGTCGCGGAGGCCCTCGGGGCGGTGAACACGTTGTGGCGACAAGACGGGCGTCTGTGGGGCGACAACACGGATGTCGCCGGTTTTCTGGCCAACATGGACGACGTCGCGCCCGGCTGGGCCGAGCGAGCGAAATTGGCGGCGGTGATCGGCGCCGGCGGGGCGGCCCGAGCGATCGTCTACGCGTTGATCTCGCGCGGCTTTAAGCGTGTTGCGGTCGTCAACCGAACGCAAGCCCGAGCAGAAGGGCTCGCTGCGCATTTCGGCGATTCGACGGCGCCGATATCCTGGGCCGACTTAGCGACAGAATTGTCTGAGGCAGACTTGCTCGTCAACGCCAGCTCGCTTGGCATGGTCGGACAGCCGCCGCTCGCGGTGGATGTCAGCGCCCTCCCGGAGCGGGCGGTGGTCGCCGACGCGGTCTATGTTCCTTTGCGTACCCCGCTCATCGATGCCGCGATAGCGCGCGGACTGCGTGTCGCGGAGGGGCTGGGCATGTTGGTCCACCAGGCTGTGCCCGCCTTCGCGCGCTGGTTTGGCCGGCGACCGGTCGTGACGCCGGCGCTGCGCGCGCTCGTCGAAGCCGAAGTCATCGCGACGTATGAGGCTGGGCGGTGATCATTGCCGGGCTGACAGGCTCGATCGCGATGGGCAAATCGACCGTCGCCGGCATGTTCGCCGAGCTTGGCGTCCCGACATTCGATGCCGATGACGCCGTGCGCGACTTCTACGCTGGAGACGGGGCGAAAGCCGTCGAGGCGGCGTTCCCGGGCGTCATGGTCTCAGGACAAGTCAATCGCGAGCGCCTTGGATCGCGGGTGCTGGGTGACGCAGAGGCGCTGCAGCGCCTGGAAGGTCTGGTGCATCCGGCAGTGGCCCAGGCGCGCGTTCAGTTCCTGGAGCGCGCGGCGGCCGCAGGCCGTCGACTTGTCATCGTCGACGTCCCGTTGCTGTTCGAGACCGGTGGGGAAGCGAATGTTGATCTGGTGATCGTGGTGAGCGCCCCGGACTCTATCCAGCGCGCGCGTGCGCTGGCGCGCACCGGCATGACCGAGGCCAAACTCGAGGCCATTCTTTCCCGCCAAACATCGGATGCCGATAAAAGGCGTCGGGCTCATTTCATCATCGATACGCGCGGCAGGCTTGAGTTGACGCGCGGCGTCGTTGCTCAATTCATGCGCTCAACCGCGGCGCTGGCGGGACGTCGAACCCGCCATGCGTGAAGTCGTGCTCGACACGGAAACGACAGGTCTCGATCCTGCGGACGGACATCGGGTGCTGGAAATTGGCGCCGTCGAGATTGTGCACCAAAGCCTGACCGGCAAGGTCTTTCACGTGCTCATCAATCCAGAGCGCGACGTCCCCCAGGACGCAATGCGCGTCCACGGGCATAGCTCCGCTGTTCTCAAGGACAAGCCAGTCTTCGCGAGCGTGGTCGACGATTTTCTGGCCTTCATCGGCGACTCGAGGCTCGTCATCCACAATGCCGACTTTGATGTGCGCTTTGTGAATACGGAGTTGGCGAGGCTCGGGCTAGCGACGATCGGCATGGATCGCGTCGTCGACACCCTGACCCTCGCGCGAAAAAAGCACCCCGGAGTGCCGAACAGCCTGGACGCTCTTTGCGACCGCTACCGCATCGACCGCTCGCTGCGGGTCCGCCACGGCGCGTTGCTGGATGCGGAGATCCTCGTCGAGGTCTATTGCGAGCTGACGGGAGGTCGTCAGCGGTCGCTCGCGTTTGGAGATGCGCTTGAAGGCGCTGAGGCGCGCGTTGTCGCCGCTACTCCCCGCTCCAGTCCGCGGCCCCTAAGGGTATTTCCAATCGAGGACACAGAAATGAGCGCTCACGTTCGATATATTGAAAGTTTCGGCCGCGACGCAATCTGGTTTCGCTACCTGCTTCAGCCGGCCTGAGTTCGTTTGTCGCGAAGATCAGGCGGTCTGTTGTTGCGGTTGACCGCCGGCTGCGGCCAATCTCTGTAGGTAGAGCGCTTGAAAATCAATTGGATCGATAAAGAGCGGCGGGTATGACCCGCCGCGCACCGCGTCCGCAACGATTTGGCGCGCGAACGGGAACAAGATTCGCGGGCCCTCAATCATGACCACCGGCTGAACCTGTTCGGCCGGAAAGTTCTCCACGCGAAATACGCCCGCATAGTTGAGCTCGAACTTGAACATCGTATCGGCGCCCTGGCCAGCGCCGCCCTCGAGCACGAGGCTTACCTCGTAGTCAGAAGGGGCAAGCTGCCGTGCGTTCACATTGATCTGTATCGAGATGTTCGGAGGCGTTTGTTGCGGGCCCAAGGTGCGTGGGGCGTTGGGGTTCTCAAACGACAGATCCTTCGTATACTGGGCGAGAACCGAAAATTTTGGACCCGCTTGCGGCGCGCCAGCACCATTGCCGTTCTGATCAGCCATGATCAACTGCTCCCTGCACGCGACCTGAACGCCTCTTGGCGGTCATTTGAGCAATCGCAACGCGCTCGGGTCGCCTAGCATGGCGCCCTTATCCAAACAAGCGCGCGCCGATGAGGGTAATCATCGCAAGGCGCTAACCCGACTGAACAACGCTTGGCTGGCGTAGCCATCGGGCGCGAGCCCACTGCGCTCCTGATAGGCGCAGACGGCCGAGCGCAGCGTATCGCCGATTTTTCCATCGATCTTGCCGACGTCGTACCCCATTTTCGTCAGTTTGACCTGAAGTCTTTGGATTTGAGCCGAGGTAAGCGGACGATCGTGGGTCGGCCATTTGGCGACGAGATCGGGCCGGCCCGCCACGGCGTCGCCAAGCAAGCCGACAGAAAGCGCGTAGGCTGTCGAATTGTTGTAAGTCTTGATGACGTCGAAATTTCTGGTGACGAGAAATACAGGTCCGTTGAGCCCGGCGAGGATCAACAGCCGTCCCTCGCCTGATTCCGGCAATGGCGAACCGTTGGCCCTCGTTATGCCGCGAGCGGCGAAGGATGAAAACGGCACTAGAGACGCTGAATCCGCTGCCGTCAATGCGAATTTTGCCGGCAGCCGAACTTCGAAACCCCAAGGCAGATCCTTCGTCCAGCCGTGTTTCGCCAAATAATTCGCGGTCGAGCCGATCGCGTCTGCTTCGCTCGTCCAGATGTCGCGGCGGTGATGCCGTTGGAACGCCACGGCGTAGGTTAAGTAGCTCGAGGGCATGAACTGCGTCTGCCCCATCGCGCCCGCCCACGAACCGCGCAGGAGCGAAGGAGCGATGTCGCCCTCCTCGAGGATCACGAGCGCCGAAAGCAATTCGTCACGGAAATAGCCGCCTTGAAAGTGGATATAGGCGAGGCTTGCAAGGGATCGAATGATATTATTCGACCCGGCAAAACCGCCGAAATCCGTCTCTAGCCCCCACACGCCCAGTGTCACCGCGTCGTCCACGCCATAGATTTCCGTGGCCCTGGCGAGCCAAAGGCTTTCTGAACGCCCTCTGTCACGGCCGCGTTCAATGCGATCAGGCGACACGGCGCTCGTGACGTAGTCCCAAATCGGGCGCACGAACTCGGGCTGCGATTCCGCGCTCGCCACAACTTTGGGATCGAAGGAAACGCCGGCAAAGGCGGTATCGAAAGTGACGCGCGAAACGCTGCGCTCCGCGGCGAGCGGCCAAAGCGCGTCAATGAATTCGCGGAAGCTTGCCTGATGAGGCCGGACGGATTTGTTGCTGGCGGCGGCGTTTGCGGAAAATGCGACGCCTGACAACCCAAGGGCGACAATGAAGGCGCGCAGCAGGGCGAAACTTGCGGCCCGACGGGGAGGTGTCCGACGCTCGTCGCGGAATCTGGCCATACCTTAGACCATAAACGGAAAAGGGTTGTGTTCAGAGACTCCGCCAAACTTAGCAAGATGCAACGGCGAGCTTAACAAGCCAAGTGGAATATCAACCGTCAACCGTTGATTTCATCGGGGCGCGGCATCGAGATGATGTTGTAGCCCGCGTCGACGAAGTGCACCTCGCCCGTCACCCCTTCCGAGAGGTTCGAAAGCAGATAAATGGCGGCGCCGCCAATGTTTTCAATCGTGACCGAGCGCCGGAGCGGCGAATAGTCCCGTTGGAAATTGAACATCAAGCGCGCGTCGGCAATCCCCGCGCCCGCCAAAGTGCGGACTGGTCCGGCGGAAATCGCGTTGATGCGAATGTTTTCCGGGCCGAAGTCTGAGGCCAAGTATCGTACGCTTGCTTCCAAAGCGGCCTTGGCGACTCCCATGACATTGTAGTTCGGGACAACGCGCGTTGAACCGCCAAACGTGAGGGTGAGCATCGCGCCGCCGGTTGGCATCAAGGGAGCGGCGCGTTTGGCGATCTCGGTGAACGAGAACACCGAGATAACCATCGTCCGAATGAAATTCTCGCGGCTGGTGTCGGCGTAGCGCCCCCTGAGTTCGTTGCGGTCGGAAAAGCCTATGCAATGGACCAAAAAATCAAGGCTGCTCCAGGTTGATTTAAGCGCGGAAAACGTTGTCTCGACCGAGCTTAAGTCCTCGACGTCGCATCGATAGACATGATCCGCCGCGCCAAGCTCTTCGGCAAGCGGCGCGACCCTTTTTCCCAGCGCGTCGTTCTGGTAGGTGAAGGCAAGCTCGGCGCCTTCGCGGGCTAAGGCCTTGGCTATGCCCCAGGCTATCGAGTGATCATTCGCGACGCCCATCACCAGGCCGCGTTTGCCGCTCATCAAGCCGGATCTCATGGGGCGCGCTCGTTAATCAAGTCAGGGGTCGGAAAGGCCGATGCGCTTTCGGCGCGGCGGAAGATTTGGAGCTCAAGCGTCCACGTGTTTGAACACGAGCGTCGCGTTTGTCCCTCCAAAGCCGAAAGAGTTGGAGAGCGTCGCCCTCAATTTTACGTTGTCGCGGCGTGAGCGCACGATCGGCATGTCCGAAAAAGCGGGGTCAAGTTCGTCAATATGTGCGCTTTCGCAGATGAACCCGTTCTGCATCATCAGTAAGGAATAGATAGCCTCGTGCACGCCGGTCGCACCTTGAGAATGCCCGGTCAGCGACTTGGTCGCCGAGATCGGCGGACACTTGTCGCCTGAGCCAAAGACCTCGCGCACCGCCTCGATCTCCTTGAGATCTCCAATCGGGGTCGAAGTCGCATGAGGATTGATATAGTCGATGGGGACCTTGACCCCGCTCAGAGCCTGGCGCATGCATCGCGCGGCGCCTTCGCCCGAGGGCGCGACCATGTCGTGCCCGTCCGAAGTCGCTCCATAGCCCGCGATCTCTCCGTAAATCCTGGCGCCTCGGGTCTTGGCCCGCTGGTATTCTTCAAGCACCAGGACGCCTGCGCCAGCCGAAATGACGAATCCATCCCGATTCTTGTCATAGGCGCGCGACGCGCGTGAAGGTGTGCTGTTGTGGGCGGAAGACAGCGCGCCCATCGCATCGAACAGCACCGACAACGTCCAATCGAGTTCCTCGCAGCCCCCGGCGAACATCACATCCTGTCGATCGGCGAGGATGTGCTCGTAGCCTGCGCCGATACAGTGGTTGGATGTCGCGCAGGCGGAGGAGATTGAGTAGCTGACGCCCTTTATCTTGAACCAGGTCGATAGTGTCGCAGACGCTGTCGACGACATGGATTTCGGCACCGCGAACGGGCCGACGCGTTTGGGGCCCTTGGCGCGGGCAATGTCGGCCGCCTCGACGATGGCGCGTGTCGAGGGACCTCCCGAACCCATAATGATTCCGGTCCGCTCGTGCGAGACTTCGTCGGGCGCAAGGCCGCTGTCGACGATCGCCTGATCCATGGCAACATGGTTCCAGGCCGTTCCGCCGCCGTGGAACCGCATCGCCTTCCGATCAACAACCTCTTCGGCGCGGAGTGTTGGCGCTCCGTGGACTTGCGAGCGAAAGCCGAGCTCGGCAAGTCGATCGGCGCGGGTGATTCCTGACTTGCCGTCGTGAAGACTGGCGGTCACTTCCTGCGTGTTGTTACCGATCGAGGAAACGACGCCCATGCCGGTGACGACTACGCGTCTCATTCTGTCGCCTCCACCGCGGACCTCGCTAACTCGGAGAGGTTAGGCCGAAGCTGCTGGCGCAGGGCTGAACAAGCCGACGCGGATATCCTTGACCTCGTATATTCGTCTGCCATCGCCTTCTAGCCACCCGTCGGCGACGCCGAGGATGAGCTTGCCTTTGAAGACACGCTTGATGTCCACGCCGTAGACGACCTTTTTTATTGTCGGGAGCACCTGATCGGCGAATTTCACCTCTCCAACGCCGAGCGCTCGGCCCCGTCCAGGCAGTCCGAGCCAACCAAGAAAAAACCCGGTCAGTTGCCAGAGCGCATCCAAGCCCAGACATCCCGGCATCACCGGGTCACCCTTGAAATGGCAGCTGAAGAACCAAAGGTCTGGCTTGACGTCGAGTTCCGCCCGCACGCCTCCCTTGCCGTTCGCGCCGCCCGACTCGGAAATCTCGCTGATCCGGTCGAACATTAACAAGGGTGGCAAAGGCAATTGCGCGTTGCCTGCTCCGAACAACTCGCCACGACCGCAGACGATGAGATCCTCGTAATTGAAACTGGTACGCCGTTCACTCATGCGCGCGGTCTGTCCTCGGGACCGCGCCAGGCGCGGAAGCCTCAAACGCGCGTGGTAACATACGCGCCCGCTTATCGAAAGCGTCCCGCGTTGGGCATAGGTTAACGTCCCGGAGCTTGCAGGCCTTTCCGCGCCGACCGAGCTGCGGCATTGGGACTTACGGCTAATATGCCGGCGCCGAAGGGGCGTCGCGCCAATCCGATCAGTAGCGCGGAAAATCGGCCGACGCGATGAGACCCTCGCTGGTCATGACAATCCATCCGTCGCCTCTGAGCTCGATACGCTCGACGCGTCCCGCTCCCGGAAGAAAATCGCCCTGTCGGACTTCACGTTCGCCATAACGTCCGCCGACGAGCGCGACGTCATCGCGAGCGTCGAGCACGACATATCCGCGCAGAAGGGGTCTCGGCCGTTCGATTGAACTCGTCCTGTCCATCGCGACGTTGTCGAATTTCGGACGCGTCGGGGGTTGCTTGACCTGCGCGGTTTGCGGCGCGGCAGGCGGTGGCGCGGCAATTTTTTGCTCGAGCTTGTCTATGCGGGTGGAAAGCCCCGTCGCTAATGCGCTTGCCTCGTGATCGACTCGCTCGGTGAGCTTATCGACTTTGGCGCTCTCGTCTCGGTCCAGCTTGTCGACACGTTGGGACAATTGGGCCAGAGCGCCGCTAAGCTCTCGCGGCGTAACCACGGTCCCCTTGAGTTGGCCAATTGACTGACGCAGGTCGGCCAGATCGGCGCTCGGCGTGGCCGTATCTATCGCGTCGAGGCGCACTTTCAGCGACTTGACGGTGCGAGCCAGAGCCTCGGTTTCACTTGCCCGCTCGGCAAGCGCTCGGGCCTGCCCTCGATCCTC
>DASXXT010000379.1:0-20512 GCA_036502965.1 Roseiarcus sp.
AGCGCTTCAAGCGCAATCTTCGCCTTGAACGCCGAATCAAACTTCTTGCGTGACTTCGTCATTTCTCGCTCCATCGGGTTGCGACAGAGCAGGACTTTTCACACCTTAGCCAATGGTCCTAAATCCGGGGTCCAGCTCACAACGCAAGACTCTTCGACGTGCAGAGCGGTGTCCTCTTTGGGCCGATCGCAAATGCGGCGACCTGTTCCAGACGCATGATGAGATTGTACCGTCTTTGGCGAGGAAGCTTGATGAAGAGTTGATCGAGCCAGAAGCACGACGCGTCGAGCGCCTCTAATTCCAACCGACTCCTGGGAAGACATCGCGCGGCAGCCGGGTCAAAGATGGGTGTAAGCGTAAGAGCGGATCTCGAAGCCGAAGCGCACCGCGAATGAGAACCGCTTTCTTGCGACTCAAAACCGCTCGACCTGCCGTGCAAACACATACCCGACGCCGCGCTCCGTCTGGATGATCTGGGGCATGCTCGGAGCCTGCTCCAGCTTGCGCCGGAGGCGAAGAATCTGGACGTCGATGCTGCGGTCGAAGACGTCTTCATGCACTCGGGTGGCCTGCAGAAGGTGCTCCCGGCTGAGCGGGCGTTGCGGAGCGTCCAGGAAGGCGACAAGCAACGCATATTCCCCTTTCGTCAGCGGGACCGGCGCGCCATTCGCGTCGGTCAGACGCCGCGTGTGGCGGTCCAGCCGCCAGCCGGAAAAGCGGTATCCGCCGCGCTCTAGGGCGCGTGCAGGCGATGCGCGGGCTCTGTCGAGCCTTCGAATGATCGCGCGCACCCGCGCCAGAAGCTCACGGAGGTTAAAGGGCTTCGTGACATAGTCATCGGCGCCCAGCTCAAGACCGACCACCCGGTCGATCTCATCCCGGCGGTGGCCGGTGATGACAATCACCGGCACATCAGAGCTCGAGCGAAGCTCCCGCAGCACGTCGAGCCCATCGTCGAGTCCGAGCCGAAGATCTAGGATCACGAGGTTGACTTCCTGCGCGCTAAGCTGGCGGAGCATCTCCTTGCGACCGGACGCCAGCAGCGTCTGGATGTTATTGTCGACGAAGTAGTCGAAGATCATGGTTTGCAGGGTGGGATCGTCGTCGACCACGAGGACTGTCGCCTGATGATCGCCGCCGCCTTGCTGGAGATCACCGGATCGTGAATTGGCCATGCCAGCCTCGAGCCACCGCCTGCAACCAGCGGTGATCGCCCCCAGAGCCAGCCGTCGTATAGCGGGCCTGATCCTGGTCGTCCTGACCCTTGGCGGCGCAGGCGGATCGATTGCGCAAGCGCCATCGCGCCGGCCCCGCGCCGACCAAGAGCCGATCGTGCCGCCGCGACTTTTGCCGGCCGAGGATCCGCGGCGAGTGGCGCTCGGAGATCGCCTGTTCCACGACACGCGGCTTTCGTACGATGACGACCGCACGTTGCCTGGGGGCTTTTCCACTGCTTGAGAGGAGTTGGTCGGACAATCGGATCGATCTCGCGCGCTGGATCAGACGTGACGTGCCGCTGTTGCAGCGCCCAGCCTCGTCCTCGGCGGGCCGGCGATTAACCGTGGTGGCTCGGCGACGGCCCCTAATGAACCCGGGAGACGCACCCTTGCAACCCCGGACGCACCTTTGGGCTGAGTAGCGAAGGCGGGAACCGCGCCGTCCGCAGTGCGACGGAATGGGGGACCAAACAGTGGGCGCCCTTTAGCTCAGCAGCTCGGGCAGATGTCGATTAAGCGATCGAGTCGGATCTTATCTTGCTCGATCCTCTTAGTCAAAGCGTCTTCGTCGGAGTGGGCCTGGTCAACGACAATTAGATTCTCCCGGCTTATCGGTTGCCGATGGCTGATGAAAGCCTGCGCATAACCATGTTTCTCCGCCTGGGCGGGGTGTACAACAGCCGTGGACGCTAGTAGCATAATAACTCCAAAAAAAATCGAGCGCATGGTGCAGCTCCTTCCGGTTTAACCGCTCGGATTAAGCATCCCTGCAGTTGGTCTTCACGCAGACGGACGACTTATTGAAGCCTCGCTTCACGACCGTCGCTGAAAGGCAGGATGCTTGCCTGGAGCTACGGAAGAATTTCAACGGCCAGGAATCGAGTTACGTTCGCAATAATGCGCGCGCCCACTGGCGGCGCTGCGAGCGAGATCTCCACCACGCTTCGCGGCCTAGTCTCGTTGCCGCAGGACTCTGCGGGTCAAAGCTCCGGTCGAACAAGCTGGCGGAGCATCTCCTCGCGAGCGGACGCCAGCAGCCTCCGGATGTTATTGTCGGTGAAATCGTCTAAGATCAAGGTTGCAGGGTGGGATCATGGTCGTCGATGACGGTCGTCGCCAGACGATCGCCGCTGCTTGCCCGGGGGGTCACTGGATGATGAGTTGCCCATGCCGGCATCGAACCATAGCCTTCGACTGACGGCGATTGTCCCCAGAGCCAGACATAACATAGCGCGTCTGATCCTCGTCGTTCTGCCCCTTTGCGCCGCGGGGTGGTCGATTGCCCAAGCGCCGGGGCCTCAGCCCCGCGCCGAGCAAGAACCAATCACGCCCATTCCACCTCCGCCAGCCCAGGATCCGCGCCCGATGGCGCTCGGCGATCGCTTGTTCCACGACCCACGGCTTTCGCATGATAACACCCGCAGCTGCAATTCGTGTCATGATACATCGACAAACGGGGCGACCGCGGTAAATGGCGCGAGCGCCAGCCCGAACTCAGCGCCCGATGCCGTTGAATTGAGCGTCCCGACAGTGTTCAACGCTGCGCTGAATTTCCGTCTGAACTGGGAAGGCGATCTTCGCACCCTCGAAGGCCAAATCGAGCAAAGCCTGGGTAAACCCCAGATCATGGGGTCGAGTGTGGGGGAGGCGTTACACAAGCTGCAGGCCGACCCAGATGTCGCCCGTCAGTTTCGTGAAGTCTTTGGCCGCGAAGCTGATAGCGCGGGACTCCTCGGCGCCATCGCCGCTTATGAGCGGACCCTCCTCACTCCCGGGAGCCGATTTGATCGGTGGCTCGAAGGCGACGTCAACGCGATCAGCGCCGAGGAGTTCGCCGGCTATCAGTTATTCAAGTCGCTCGGCTGCGTTTCTTGCCATCAAGGGGTCAATGTGGGTGGTAACATGTACCAGCGGCACGGAATATTTCATCCGCTTGCCTCTCCCAAGCCCGAGATCGTTCGCGTCCCGAGCTTGAGGAACGTCGCGGTCACGCCGCCGTATTTTCACGACGGAAGCGCGGCCACCCTGTCGCGTGCGGTCCAGGAGATGGGTTATGCGCAGCTTGACCGAAAGTTGACCGACGACCAAACGAAGGCCATCGTCGCGTTCCTCAACACTTTGACCGGGACCTATCTCGGAAAGCCTGTCACCCCGGCAGTCCAATTACGGCAAAGCGATGCGCCCAAGTGAGATCGCCGCCGGCGTCGGTGTGGTGTGCCTGCTGCTCGCGCTTCTGACCTGGCTGTTGGTGCGCGGGATCGCGACTGACGTGGCCGACTATTCGATGACGTTACGGATCTTCGACGATTTCGCGCTCGCCGAGGCTTCGCTGGACCGTGACGTACTGCAGGCTCGGGCGGGGTTGCTCACGAACTATGACCCGCTCGTGCGCTCGTCGGAGCAGATAGCTGCGGCGGTCTCGCAACTTCGCGCGCAGGCTGCATCAGAGGGGCTGGACACAGGGCCGGTCGATCGCCTAGCCGCTGCAACCAAAATTGAAGAGAAATTGACCGAACGTTTCAAGAGCGACGATGCGCTCTTGCGCAACTCGCTCTCCTACGTCGGCCACCTGAGCACAAGTCCTGGATTTAACGATCGGAATTTTCGACTCGGAGCACTGGCAACGGCCATTCTCCAACTCACTCTCGATTCCTCGGCGCGCGCGCAACAGGCCGTCGAAGAGCGTCTTCTCGAACTTGCAACGCAGGCCCCGGTCGAGGCGGACCAGGGAGCTACTCAGGCTCTCATTTCTCACGCTCGCCTCCTTAAAATTCTTCTTCCGTCAGTCGACGACACTCTCAAAGGGCTGTTCGCGGTTCAGACCGGACAGCCTTTGGAGGAGATGCGCGCACAGTTCGCCCGATCGCACACGGCCTCGGAATCCGCGGCGCAACGGTTTCGCCTGCTCCTCTATGCGACGTCCGTTCTACTTGCGCTTGCGCTCATCGATCTCGGAAGACGGCTCAGGGCCCGAGCTGTAGCGCTGCGAAAGCGGGCGGCATTCGAGCATCTGATCGCAGAACAATCCGCGCGCCTGATCAATTGCCCGCCTGCGGAGACCAAGGCGCGGCTTGAACACGCCTTGGCAGAATTTGGAAAAGCGATCGACGCTGATCGTGTCTACATTGTGCTAGGCGAAAACCCTATCCGGGTTTACACTTGGTCCGAGGACGATGCGCCCTATCCCCCGGGGTGGCCAGAAGCGGCTCTCTCGCTGCCGGACGAGTTCAAGCAGGTCGGACTTGACACAATCGTCGCGCCGGAAGTCACGCGCCTTCCGCCCGGCAGCGCTCGGAAGACGCTGAACGCCTTCGGGGTTCGCGCCTGGGCCTGCGTTGTTTTGGGGCGACCGAGCTGGAACCGCGGCATCCTGGGGTTCGACAGGCTTCAGCCTACGCGCGGGGCTTATTTCCCGCTGGAGGCGGTACGGCTCGCGGGAGACGCGATCGCCGGCGCCCTCGAGCGCGAGATCGGCGAGCGCGAAAAGGCCAAACTGACCGCGCGGCTCGAGCGGGCGCTGCGCTTGCAGGTGGTGGGCCAACTCGCCAGCGGCGTCGCCCACAATTTTAACAACATCGTCTCCGCGATCCTTGGCTACTCCGAAATGGCCAGTTCTGAGGTGGAACCCGGCGGTAAAGCGGCGCGGCGCATTGCTGAAATTGAGAAGGCTGCGGAACGGGGACGAGACCTGGTCGACAGCATCCTCACTTTCGGACGCAGGTCGGATGCCCCTTCCTCTCTCGTCTCGATCACTGAGTTGCTGAGCGAGACGGCCTCACTCCTCCGAGCATCGTTGCCGTCCAGCGTGGAGTTGATCGTCGCCGATGTGCCCGCCGGTCTTGCGGTGTTCGGTGAGCCCGCGCAGTTGCAGCAGATCATTATCAACCTGTGCAGGAACGCAGCGCAGGCGATGGGAGGATTCGGGCGCATCGATGTCTCGGCGGATGTGCAACAACTTACGATCGCCCGTATCTTCAGTAGTGGAGAACTGGAGCCGGGCTTTTATGCGCGCATCGCCGTCCGCGATGCGGGCCCCGGCTTTGGAGAAGACGTAGCCAAGCGGCTGTTCGAGCCATTTTTCACGACGCGCCCCGCGGGAACCGGGCTTGGCCTCGCAACGGTCCGCATGATCGTTCGCGATCACGACGGCGCAATCGATGTTGCCAGCGCACCGGGGAAAGGGAGCCGCTTCGAGGTTTGGCTCCCCGCCGCCAAGACTGACGCATCAACGACGGCGAGAGCGAACCCGGTCGCGCCGCCTCCACTTGGTGAGGGCGAAACCGTGCTCGTTGTTCACGACAACCGCGACAGTCTGCTCGGCGACGAGGAAATCCTGGCGGCGCTCGGATATGAGCCGATCGGTTTCGACCGTCCGGCGGACGCCATCGCGGCGCTCCGTACCGAACCGGCCCGCTTTGACGCCGTATTGATCAGCGTGGCCTCCGTCGGGGACGCCCTCGATCTCGCGCGCACGCTTCACGCCACTAGCCCGGGGCGGCCAATCCTCCTTGCGAGATCGGCGCTTGATATTGGCGTCGACGCACTCGTTCGAGCAGGGGTCGCAGATCTCGTGCGCCGGCCGTTCGTTGGCGCTGAACTCGCATCGGTGCTTTCTCGCTGCCTTGCCTCGGCGAAGACATCGGGCGCGCAATACATCGCTATCTAAGCCGAAAAGACCAGACGAGCACTGACTTCGACGTTGGATCGCCCACCGCCCCCATCTCTTGCAGACGCGCCCTGACATATCGCAGGTCATTTGAGCGAAAGCTGAGCGGACCTCTTGCCGTCCGGCGCCGGTTACAGACGTAACGCAATATCCAATCTCTGAAATTCGTTCGTAGCCGGGATCGCTCACCGTGCTGATCGTTCGCGCGGCTTCGCGGCCGGGCGGACTTTGCGCCGGAAGGCATCGCGTCCGTCGGAACACCCGGCGGATGCGCGCCTTGCCGGCAATCAGAGGACCGATCCTATGAATATTCTCTTCGCTTCGACGCCCGCGACCGGCCATATCAATCCGCTGCTTGCGATCGTGCGCATGCTGCGCGCAGAAGGCCACGAGATCACGTTCCTGACCGGCGGCGCCTTCCGCGACCGCATCGAAAACAGCGGAGTGAACTTTGTTTCGCTTCAGGGCAACGCGGATATCGATGGGCGGAACCTTCTCTCGGTGGCTCCCGAACTGAAGGACATTCCGCCGGGACTCGAATGGTTCCGAGTTGCTATCGAGCGATTCTTCCTCGATCGCCTCCTGGAGCAGCACCAGAGCCTGCTGCAGGCGGTACAGGAAAGGCAGGCTGACGTCATCGTTGGCGACGACATGTTCTTTGGCGCGCTGCCGATGCTGCTCGGATCGCGATCAACGCGGCCTCCGGTCGTACTCTGCGGCACGTCGTTTCTGCATTGGGCGCGGGAAGACGGCGCGCCGAACTTCCTTGGCCTGCCGCCTGCGACCACCGAGGAGCAGCGTCATCAATACGCTGACATCGCGCGGGAGTTTGACGAAGCCGTTGATCAGCCGACGCTACTTTGTCTGAACGAGATATTGAAGACCTTGAGCGTTGGCCCGGTGTCAGTGCCGCTTTTTCATTCGGTCGTCGAACTCGCCGACGCCTATCTGCAGTTGTCGGTGCCGCGCTTCGAGTTTCCGCGCCAGATCCCGCCCACGGTGCATTTCGTCGGCACGCCTCCGATCATCCCAGGTCAAGCTGCGCTGCCACCCTGGGCGCATGACCTTGATGGCTCGCGCAGGGTCGTGCTGGTGACACAGGGGACGGTGGCCAATCATAATTTCGGGTTATTGATCGCCCCGACGCTCGCCGCGCTTGCCAACGAGCCTGACGTGCTGGTCGTCGCGACGACGGGCGGACGCCCGGTCGACGCGATTCCCGGCGCTGTCCCGTCCAACGCGCGGGTCGCGAGCTTTCTGCCGTTCGAATGGTTGCTGCCCCGCGTGGACGTCCTCGTCACCAATGGCGGCTATGGCAGCGTCAACCAGGCAATGAGCTATGGTATTCCGCTGGTCACCGCCGGGATGACCGAGGACAAGGCCGACGTCAACGCACGAGTGGCGTGGTCTGGCGTCGGCGTCAATCTCGCAACCAACGAGCCGACCCAAGAAGCGCTGCGCGCCGCCGTTCGCACCCTGCTCGATCGACCCGCCTACCGCATGCGCGCGTCGCAAATGGCTGACGAATTCGCCCGCATCGACACGCGATCCGAGGTGCTCTCGATCATCAGACATGTGGTTGCCGATCATAAAGCCACGTTGCGGGCGGAGACGATGACGACCAGCCAGCCTCGACGGACAGCTCACCAGCGGTGATCTGATCGCAACCCGCAGAAGGAGGGGAAGTCACTCTCCCCTCCTTCAGAGAAATTATCCGAAACATTCGAAGATTCGCGCCATGCAAATTCAGTCAGCCTCCTTTGCCTTCACGCTGCTGCTCGGCTTTCTCGCCGCCGTGCCCTATTCCGGCATCGACATCAATCTGCCGGCGCTCGCGGCGACTGGCGCCACTCTTGGCGTCAGCGCCTCGGAAGTCGGCCTGACGATGAGCGCCTTTATGCTCAGCCTCGCCGTCGCGCCGCTCCTCTATGGACCCGTCTCCGACCCATTTGGCCGCAAACCCGTGGTCGTTTTTGGTGTCGCGCTGTTTGTGGTCGCGAGCCTCGCCTGCGCGGTTGCTCAGTCGTTGCCTGTGCTATTGGCTTGCCGATTCGTTCAGGGGATCGGCGCAGCCAGCACGGCGATGACCTTTGCAATCATTCGCGACCTGTTCGACGAAACGACAGCGCGCGCCAAGATCGCCAATGTCGTGGTAGCTATCAATGTGGTGACCGTGATCGCGCCGACCGCCGGCGCCGCGCTGCTGACAATCGGCGGCTGGCGGTCAATCTATGCGACCCAGGCCGGGATCGGCACCCTTCTTTTGCTGGCCGTGCTGCTTGGATTTACCGAGAGCGCAAGGATCGATCCTACCAATCGCCTGGCGCCAGCGGTTGTGATCCGAAGCTATGTTCGTGTGCTGACGCATCCAGTTTCGTTCGCATACATCCTGGTCGGCGCCGCCGGTGGCGCGGCCGTATTTGCTTATGTCACAGGATCCTCGCTGTTCTTTATTGGCGTATTGGGATTGCGGCCAGACCAGTATGGCCTGATCTTCAGCGCCTGTTCGGCGGCGGTGATGACCGGCGCGCTGCTAGATGGCCGCCTCGGCCGCAGCGGCATATCGGCCGCCCGGGTGATGACGATCGGTCTGACGCTCTTAGCGGCTGCTTCGGCCACGCTGCTCGCGATGACAGTGGCGGGCTGGGCGCAGCCGGCGGTCATCGCCGCGCTCTTGATGGCGGTGGCGCTCGCCTTTGGCATGACCATGCCCAATATCATGAACGCAACGATGCAGCCTTTGCCGGATATCGCCGGCGCCGTAGGTGCCGCAGCTGGGAGCATTCAGATGACGGCCGGCGCGGCGTCGAGCGGGCTGGTCGCAGTGTTGTTTGACGCGCGGTCAGCCCTTTCGATGGCGGCTGTGATGGCCGCCTGTTCTCTGCTCGCGTTGATCGCGTATTACCTGCTCGCCCGTCCCGCCGAGCGCCGCATTGATTCGCGGGCGGGCAAGGTGCCCGCGGCGATCGAAGACAACCACGCACTGGTAGCCCAACCCGACGACGAGTTCATGTCCGCAGCAGCACGGGTCGGAGATCGCTAGTTCCGCGACGCGGAATGGGAACGGGAACAGCCCGCATCAAGGCCTTCGTATATTCCTGGGTCGGATTCTCGAACACCTGTCGCCGGGTTCCGTATTCGACGAACTCGCCGCCGCGCATCACAGCGACGTCGTGACTCATGCGTTCGATCACGGCCATATCGTGCGAGATGACGAGAAAGGCGAGACCCATCTCCTCCTGCACTTCGAGAAGCAGCTCCAGCACCTGCCCGCGCACCGACACGTCGAGCGCCGACACGCTTTCGTCTGAGACGATGACGCGCGGCTCGAGCGCCAAAGCTCGGGCGATGCAGATGCGCTGACGCTGTCCGCCAGAGAACTCGTGCGGGTAGCGGCTTGCATGATCGGGCGAGAGGTGGACGCGCTTCAACAGCATCGCGACGCGCTCGCGCCGTTCGGCGGCTGGTCCAACGCCGTGGATCGTCAACGGCTCGGCGACAGCGGCACCGACCGACATGCGCGGGTCGAGCGACGCGTATGGATCCTGAAAGATCATCTGCGCTTTGCGGCGCACGGGCCTCATTTCCGCCGAAGACAGGCCCGCGATTGAGACGCCGTCGATGACGACCTCGCCCGTGAAGGGAATGAGGCCGAGCACGGCCTTTCCGGTTGTCGACTTGCCCGAGCCGCTCTCGCCGACGAGACCGAGCGTGCGCCCCGCGCGCAACTCAAAGCTAACGCCTTTGACTGCCGGCGCAGACACCTCGCCTCGGCCGAACCCACGGGCGGCGCGGCCATAGGTCACGGTGAGATCATGAACGAAGAGAACTGGGTCGCGAGACGGCGCGGTGGGCGGAGCCGACGTCACGCGCGGCGGACTGTCCGTCCCGGCGAAGGCACCGAGCCGCGGCACCGCCTCGAGCAATTGGCGCGTATAGGCCTCACGCGGTCGCTCGAAGATGTCGAGGGTTGAGCCCTGCTCCACCACGCGCCCCGACTTCATGACCGCCACGCGGTCGGCCATTTCGGCGACCACCCCCATATCGTGGGTGATCAGCAGGATCGCTGCGCCTAAGTCGGCGCGAAGCTCCCGCATAAGCTTGAGGATCTGAGCCTGGACAGTGACGTCGAGCGCGGTGGTTGGCTCGTCGGCGATCAGCACTTTCGGCCGGCACGACAGCGCCATTGCGATCATCACCCGCTGCCTCATGCCGCCCGACAGCTCATGTGGATACTGGCCCATGCGCCGCGCCGGTTCGGTAATGTGCACCGCTTCGAGCATGGCGAGGGCACGGGCCCTCGCCCCTCTCGAATCGGCGCCGTCATGCGTACGAATGGCTTCGGCAATCTGGGCGCCGACCGTCAAGACGGGGTTGAGCGACGTCATCGGCTCCTGGAAGATCATCGCAATCTCCCCGCCGCGCACACGCCGCATGGCCCGTTCGCTCAACGTGGTCAGTTCGCGCTCAGCGAGACGAATCGAGCCCGACCGCGGCTTTAACGACAGGGACAGCAAGCGCATGACGGAAAGCGCCGTCAGCGATTTGCCCGAGCCCGATTCCCCCGCCAGGCACAAAGTCTCGCCGGAACGAAGCGTGAAGCTCACATCCTCTAGTACCGGGCGCAAACCTTCGGGCGTGCGCGCATCGACGGAGAGACCCCGAACAGCGAGGATGGGCCCCGTCATCTAGGTGAAGACGATACGGGGAAAGTAGAAGGAGACGATCCAGTTCGGCTGATCCACGACCTCGCTGATACGTAAGTCCCCGCAGACGGAGAGGAGCAGGTACGCGTCGATGGGATTAAAGCCATGCTCGGCTGCGAGCAGATCGATCATGCGAGCGACCGCTTCCCGCGTAGCCGTCATCAGATCCGGCCCTAGGCCAGTCGTCGTTTCATAACCCGCGCCGTCAAGATGACGCGTCACGGGACCAGGAGTCGAGAAACGCGGGCTCTTCAGATTGACGCCCTTGACCAGATCGAGCGTCAGTTCCACGTCCATCTGGCTTTCGATGGCGGTGCCGCACACTTCACCGTCGCCCTGCGCCGCGTGCGTGTCCCCGATCGAGAAGAGTCCGCCTTCGACCTCTACCGGCAGATAGAGCGTCGTTCCCTCGGCGAGATCGCGGATGTCCAGGTTACCGCCAACCGCGCGCGGCGGCACCACGGAATGCTGGCCAGGTTCCGCCGGCGCGAGGCCGACCTCGCCGGCAAACGCCTTTAGCGGCACCCGTCCCTTCGGACCATAAAGGGCGGGCGCCATCGTCGAAGGATCGTAGGTCCAGAGGTGGAGCGCGGGATCGGGAAACTGATCCGCCAAGAGGCCGAAACCAGGAATGTTGGCCGTCCATCCGAAGCCCGAGGGGATGAACTTTCGGAAGATGATCTTGAGCGCGTCGCCCGGTTGCGCCCCCTCGACGTAGACCGGCCCGGTCACGGGATTGACGCGGCTGAAATCGAGCGTCCCAACGTCGGCGGAAGTCGAGCCGCGCTTGAAGTGCCCGTCGCCAGCGTCCAGGCACTCGAAATGGATCGTTTCGCCGGGCTTGCACCTTAGCGCCGGCGTGAAGTCGCGGCTCCAGGCGAAGTTATGATTCTTGCGGTGGATCGTATGGTTGCAGGCGGCGCGCATAAGATGTCCTTCAAGTCGTCTCACGAGGAGTCGCTGCCGGGCCCCGACGGAACCGGTAGCGAGGCATCGGCCCAATGTCGACGCCGCAAGAGGAGGCAATACCTGCTCTTGCGAACGTCACTGCTTAATCGCGGCGGCCTCACCTTTGCCGCCCCCGCACGGAGGACAAGGGACCGCGCGGATCATTTCTTGGTATAGATGGCCTCATAGTCGATGACCCGGGTCGGATCGATGTAGACTGCGTCTGATCCGCCCATGCGCTTGGACTTTGCGACCACGCGCCGCTCGTTGAACACGGGCGCCCACGGCGCTTGCTGCGACTGGATGTCGGTGAAGATCTGCGCCCAGATCTTGTATCGCTCATCCTTCTGCTCAGGCTTCGACATGGCGTCCGCCTTGGTCGCGCGATCCTCAAAGCTCTTGTCGCAGAACCACGACCAGTTCCATCCACCGGCGATCGCACCCCCGCAACCGAGAATCGGCCCGTAGAAGTCCGATGGGTCGGGGAAGTCGGCGATCCAGCCCATGCCTCCCGACCACGTAAGGGCCGCCTGATCCTTGTTGCCGCCTGCCGCGATGACCTCTGGCTGCGCGAGCGCCTTGATCTCCGCCTTGATGCCGATAGCGGCAAGATCCTGCTGGATCGCCTGCGCTATGCGCGGATTTGGGTCGGTGTTCATGGCATAGAGCGTGGTCGAGAAGCCGTCCTTGAGACCGGCCTCGTCCATGAGTTTCTTCGCGCCCTCGACGTCAAAGGCATAGCCCTTGTAGGCCTTGTCGTAGCCAGGCATCAGCGGAGGCAACACCTGGTTCGCTGGCGTCGCTCGGCCGTTGATGATCCGCACGATGCGGTCCTTGTTGACCGCCATGTTGATGGCCTTGCGGACGCGCACATCGTCCAGCGGCTTCTTGGTTGTATTGATCGTGATGTAGCTCGTCTCGAACTGCTCGCGGTCGACGATCAAGTCCTTGGCGTCGGGGGAGTTCTTGATCTCCAGATACTTGGCTGGCGGGATGCCGTCACCGGCAATGTCGACCTCGCCCTTCTGGAGTCTCAAGATCGCAACGAGCGGTTCCTGGCCGATTTCCACTTTGAACCCGTCGAGATTTGGACGGTCGCGGAAATAGTCGACGTTGCGCGAGAAGACCAGGCGCTGGCCGGGCACCCATTCCTCAAGCTTGAAGGCGCCCGAGCCCACGGGTTTCTTGCCGAAGTCGGCACCCTCCGCTTCGACGACTTCCTTCGGCACTACCGAGGCGAAATTGAGCGCGAGCACGTTGAGGAACGTGGCGTCGGGCTGGCTCAGGGTAAACTTGAGCGTGGAATCGTCGGGGGCCTCGATCCCAGAGATGGTCGTCGCCGAGCCGTCCGCCATCTTGTCCTGACCAACGATGGAATGAAAGAAGCCGCCGGCAGGCCCCTGCGTCTTTGGATTCACGCTACGTTCAATCGAATATTTGATATCAGCCGCCGTGACTTTCCGGCCATTGGTGAACTTGGCCTTTGGGTTGAGTTTGAAGGTGTAGACCAGCCCGTCAGGCGATATGGTCCAGCTGTCGGCAAGCGACGGGACAATCTCCGTTGTTCCGAACTTGTAGTCGACGAGGCGCGAGAACAGGCTGTTGATCATCGACCAATTCTGCCAGTCATAACCGATCGCTGGGTCGAGAGTAGCCATGTCGTCCTGGTAGGTGACGACGATCGTGCCGCCCTGACTAGATCTGTCGTCGGCGCGGGCGAAGGTGGCGAGGCCCGCGCTGAGGACCAGCGCCATCGCCGCGCTCTTCAACAATCTTCTGTTCATCAAGTCTCCCTCCTGTTTGAACTCATCGGACGCGGATTCTCGGGTCGAGCAGCGGGGCTACGAGATCCGCGAGCAGATTGGCGAGCACGATCGCGAGCGAGGACACGAGCGTCACGCCCATGATGATTGGAACGTCTGCCTGCTGGATCGCCTGCCAGGCAAGTTGCCCAATGCCGGGCCATCCGTAGACAGCCTCGACCACAACGACGCCGCCCATGAACTGACCGATGTCGATCCCGATCATCGCGACGATAGGCAGAAGCGCGTTCGGCAGGGCGTGCCTGAGAACGACGCGGGTGCGGCTCAGGCCCTTGGCGCGGGCTGTGCGGACGTAGTCCTGATTGAGGACATCGATCATCGCCGAACGCACCATCCGCGCATACCATCCGGCGCCCAGTAGGCCGAGGGTCAGCGCCGGGAGAACGACATGGGCCGGGGTACCGAAGCCGCTCATCGGAAACCAGCCCAGATGGGCGGCGAAGACATAGAGCAGCAGCAGCGCGACCACGAATTGCGGCGACGACACGCCGACGAAAGCGAACATCATCACGATGCGATCGACAATGCCGTTGCGCCGCAAAGCTGCGATGACGCCGAACGTGAGCCCCAGCGCGACCTCGACGAAAACTCCGCAGGCCATCAGCACGAGGGTCGCGGGAATCCGCGCCATGACCAGCGTGGCGACTTCGCTGCGCTGGATATAGGATCGTCCGAGGTCGCCTCGCACGAGGCCTGTCAAATAGCGCCAGAACTGCAAAGGCAAAGGCAGATCGAGGCCAAGCTGATGACGGACGTTCGCGATCATCTGCGCATTGGCGCTGCGGCCCGCGACGAGCGCAGCCGGATCGGCCGGAAGGTAGTGCAGAAGCAGGAAAGTGATGATAGCGACGCCCAACAGTACGGCAGCCGCCTGGATGAGTCGCCGGCCCAGCAGCGCCGCCATCAGCCGCGTCCCCGCTGAGTCGGGTCGAGCAGGTCGCGCAAGGCGTCACCGACAAGATTGAAAGAAAGCGCCGTCGCGAGGATGATGGCGCCCGGAATGAACACAAGCCAAGGCGCAGCCTGGAAGTAGCTCTGGCTCTCGTAGATGATGTTACCCCACGAGGGCTGCGGCGGCTGCACACCGACGCCGAGGAAGGAAAGCGTCGCCTCCAAGAGCACCGTCGTCGCGACGCCGAGAGTTCCCCACACGATCGCGCTCGGCAAAAGATGCGGGGCAATGTGGCGAAAAAGGATGCGCATGTGCCCAGCGCCGAGCGACCGCTCGGCGAGAATGTAGTCCCGCTCCACGAGCCCGCGCGTCTCGGTATAGATGATGCGCGCCACCTGCACCCAGTTGACGAGAGCGATCACCAGCGCGACGATCCAGAGGCTGGGCCTGAGCAGCGCCGCCAGAACGATCGCGAGCAGAAGCGCTGGGAAGGCCATCATGAGATCGGTAAAGCGCATCAGCGCATTCCCGACAACCCCGCTCACATAGCCGGCCACTACGCCGAGGGTCATTCCGATCAATACCGCGACACCGTTTGCGACGAGCCCGATGACGAGCGAGGTGCGCGCGCCGTAGAGGAGGCGCGACAGGAGATCGCGGCCAAGCGTGTCCGTGCCGAGCCAATATTTTGGCCCGGGCGGCAGCGGAGCCCCCTCCAACGACAGGCCGTCGAAAGGCTGGGCGTCGGGCGAGAAAGGCGCGAGCCAGGGCGCCGCGATGGCGGCGAGGACGACCGCCGCGATCAGGAGGACCGCCACGCAAGTCGCAGGCTGGCGGGCGATTTCGGAAAGGGCCCGCTTCATCCCGCTCGCCTCCGCGGGCTCGAGAGAATGGACGCTGCCGCTTGCTCAAGGGTCAGCCGGGTCTGCATGGCTTCGCGGCGCAACCGGCCATAAGCCTCATTCTCGTCGCAACCATCCGCCGCCATGAAGCTTCGCACGGCCGCATGCACGAGCGGGCGCAGGCGCACGCGCTCTTCCAGCCTCCGGATGCGTTCGTTGAGCTCTCGGGCCTCCGCGTGCCGGCGCGTCGCCATCACCAACGCCGGATAGACAGCGGAAGCAGTGACGGGTTTGGTGATGAGCGCATCGGCGCCTTGATCGAGCGCCCACGCGATGCGCCCGGGCGCCTCGGAGGCAAGCAACGCGACGAGCGGTGCCGGCTTTTCGGCAGGCGTCCACGGCAGGAGCCCATCCCATCCTTCGTCCGCGTCAACAAGAACGATGTCGATATCCTCAACAGCACGCAACGGTTGCCAGCGCGCCTCGGCGCGAAATCCAAGCAGGACGCACTGGCGCACCAGACGATCCGTTGTGTCACTGGGGCGATGCAGGATCACGGCTCTCTGACCGAGGAAACTCAGCGTCGCCTTCATGACACGATCCTGAGCTGCGGCTGCGCGCTCGATGACTGAACGCTAGTCCGTCGCCGGATGAGGTAGGGGTCCGCAACGGCGGCCGGCCGCGCCTGAAGGATGACGAAATCGGCCCCTGATATCCGCCCCAGCAGAAACGGCAGATTGGCGTGGTTGGTAGCTGGCTCAACACGCAGCGGTCCAAGGGGACTCGACGTCTCTAGACCGGCAAGGGCGGCTCGGACTTTGATCGGGTCGTCGGTTCCGCTACGGGCTACAGCCTCAACGCAGAGGCGAACCGTCGCATAACTGGTTGCGAAATAGCTCGACACCCGCCGGTCCGAGCCGAAGCGCGCCGCGACACGCGCTTTGAGAGCGCGGTTCGCTGGCGTGTCCAGGCTGTCGAAGTAGGACGCGGTGGCCAATTGCCCGTCCGCAACGCCGAACCCAATCTCGGGCAACTCGCACTCGGTAAGGTCACAGCTCACCACCGGACAGCGCTCCGGACGAAAGGCCGGATCGCGCCGTCCGAGTTCCCGCATGGCTCGCAGAAAGGCGTGGTTCGAGGGGCCGAGCATGTTGCTGAGGATGAAGTCCGGCCGGCGTGCGGCGACCTCCGCAACAATGCGGCCAACGTCCGTGTCGCCGATGGGGAGGCAACGCTCGCCCACGATTTCGCCGCCCGCTTCCGTGATGATTTCCCGCCCAAGGCGGTTCATCTCCCAGCCCCAGATATAGTTCGCTCCGGCCAGATAGACGCGCCGCCCATAGGCCGGCAGCATGTGCTCGAAAAGCGGCAGAAGATGCTGGTTCGGACAGGCGCCGGTGTAGATCACATTCGGATTGGCCTCGAAGCCTTCATAGGGGCAAACGTACCAGAGCTGGCCGTCGTGCTTCTCAATGACCGGAATGACGTCCTTGCGCGCTTGCGACGTCACCGTGCCGATCACGTGCCGGCACCCATTCTCCTGAAGCATCTTCCGCGCCAGTTCGATATACCGCTCGCTCGAGGCGGCGGGATCTCCAGTGAGCGGCTCGATCGCGAGGGAGCAAGCGCTTCGCAGCTCCTCGATCGCGGTGATCGCCCCGTCGCGGCAGTCCCGTCCGAGCGCCCCATAATCGCCCGACGTCGAGAAGAGGATGCCGAGACGCAAAACTGTCATGTCGCCTCAACGAAAACACCCCACGGTGCAGCTCCGTTAAGGAACTGCGCCGCGGGGCGCAAATGCCCAAAGCCCGCACCGGCGAAATGCTCACCGATCCGGTCTTGCTGACCGAGAGACCGCAGCATCACAGCTTCAACCGGAGAGTCAAGGCGCGCGGCGCCTAATCGGCGTGCTTCGGGCGCAACTCTTTGCAGCATACCGCCGCAAGCTACAGCGACTCTGGAGATGGCGGCGCGAGATCGCGTAACTCGTGTTGACCCATGCCTCAATCCGCGTCACATGATTCTCCGCTTCATCACGGAGGCCGGCCGCGGGGCGGGCGATCGTCTATATCAATGCCCTGGGGGCTCCAGATGGAGGCGATATCCTATCCGGCGGGCATGGCCTACGCAAAGGACGCGTCGACGGTCCTTTGGACTCCGAAGGACCCATCTAAATAAGGGCTGGTGGTCGCCGTACTGCAAGGAACAACCACGGGCGCGGGCACATCGCGACCCTTCGCGCCCACTCCATAACGCCGCCGGTGCTGACGCCTTTGGGGCCCGACGATGTGCGACCGCCGCTCTTCTCACGTCCGGCGGGCGTGCTCGCCGGCGTCCAGGATCCAGGTCCGGTCGGCGAACGCGACATAGATGCGCCCCTGACCCAGCGCGGCGCCGAGTTCGGCGGCCAGTTCGTTGAGCATCGGCTCGATTGCGGGCGTCCGGCAGGTGGCCAAGGTAGGCATGCACCGCCTCGCCCGTAAACAGGGCGACCGGCTCGCGGTCCGACCCGACCGTGCCGTCCTCTCGCGGCCAAGCGTAGGTTACCTCCGCGCGGGTGCACATGCCCGAAAGCGCCGGCTGGCCCGCTTCAACACGACGCCTCATCCAGGCTCGCGCGGTGCGCACGGCTTCGGAGACGTCAAAGACCCGGCCCTCCGCGTCCCAACCCTCGCGCAGGCCGACGCTGATCCGAAAATCGCGCCGCGGCCCGTCCGAGCCGTCCACAACGATGTAGTCTTCAGGTTTCGGCGAGCGCGTCTCAGGCATGTCGGGGCTCTTCGGTTTGCCTCGGCCGTGGGGCGCGATGATTGTTTAGCGCCCGCAGCATAAGCCGGAATTTTAGTTTCGCCTCACTCCCACTCTACGGTCGCCAGCGATGATAACGTGTTGATCTAACGACGAAACATTTTCCCATGTACGACGAAGAACCGTCTCCCCGATCCGTCAGAAATACGCTCGTGCATTCAAAGGAAAATTTCGCGGATTCAGTATCTGCTGGGTTTCAACAACTATCGGCATCGATCGGCCGATTTTCGACATCAGCCACAACGAACGGCCATCCGCTTAGCGGCGGAAAAATACCGTCAGCAAAAATGTCGAGCAAGCGGGCACTGCGCCGGAATGATCGGCGGCGGCGTCGCCAGAGTTGCGTCTGGGCGTCACTGCGCCGTCGCGAGCGCGACCCAGGCGGCAAGGAAGGCCAGCTTCTGTTCCTTCCGCCATGGCCGGCCGACGTCGGCGCCGAGGGCCTTGAGGTGGGGATCGAGGTCGGCAGGCGATATGCGGAGTTCCTCCGACGCACGCTCGGGAAGCGACTTCTCGTCCAATTCGACGGCTTCGATGCCGACACGGCCGAAAGCGAACCGAAGGGCCTCGCGCACGGCGAGCCCTTCGGCGACAGGCGGATGCTCCGGCGCGGACAGACTGTATGCGAAGAGGTCGGTGATCCAGCTGGCGCGATTGACGAGCAGCGCCGCGACGACCGGCTCGCATCCCGCGTCCCGCACCTTACGGACGATATCGCCCAGACCATTCGCCGCCAGTTGGTTTTGGCGCTTGCGCCCTCGGCGACGGCGGCCGTGGCTTCGGCCGGCACTTCGCCGTCCTGGCCGCGTTTCATCTCGACGGCGACGAGATAGGGCTCGAGAGAGAGCCGGTCCCCCTCGCCAGCCGTTGCGACAAACGAAGACAGCACGACGCGGGGTTTGCCATCCTCGAGCGCCACGCCGACGACCGCGCCGCCGCCGCGGAGCGCTCGAAACCCGAGCCCGACCGGGGTTGCGGCGCTTGCTCGGTCCGACTTCTGCAACACCTTAGCCGCCAATACGCTCGCTCCTCCGCTTTGCTCCACAGTACTCCCTCATTCCCACTCGATTATTCTGAGACAGAATAACGCATTGATATAGCAGCGCAAATGTTTTCCGCGAACGGCCGAACACCGTCCGCCCGATCCGTCAGAAATTCGCGCTCTTGATTTCAAAAGGGAATTTCGATGATCCACGATTTCGCCGGTTTCAAAGACTATCGACGTCGATCGGTCGATTCTCCCAGTTTCCGCGAGACTGATCGCGCAGCTCCAGTTGAAAAAAGACCGTCAGCCCCGCACAACCGGCAAGTGACGCGCGGTCAGAGGCTGCCTTTCGTCCGGCTATCCCGAACTAGCCGGTGCGCCCGATTCACCGGGTCCGCCGTGACCAGTCGCGTATGCGCGATCTCGCCGTCGAGTCCGAGATCGCCGACCCAAACCTGCGTCGCCACAGCGATGAGCATCGCGAAGCCCGTCGATGAGAAGCGCATGCGGCTTTATGGCGCCGAGCCGTTTCGGCCGGCGTCCTCGCGAGCCATATGGGTCACTGGCGGGTCGGCGAACCCAGGCAGCGTCTGCTCTCTTGTGGCGATGGGCGGTCCGCCGACCAACATCCGTCGGATCGGAAAGAACTGAATTCCCGTGCGGTCAGTGAAGAGACCCCATAGGCCGCGCCGCGCGAACAGCATGACGACGATGCCGATCATGCCCAGCACGAGCAGATACCAGGACCCGTAGTCCGCAAGCAGGTTTCGCAGGGTCAGGAAGACGAAGACTCCTACGATAGGCCCTTCTACCGTGCCGATGCCGCCAATGACGACGATGAAGATCACATCGGCGGTCCAGTCGAGGACGGAGAAGGCGGCGTCAGGCGAAATGCGCGCCTTCTGCACATAAATCAGGGCGCCCGTCAGCCCCGTGATGAACGCGACCACGAGGTAGGCGACGGTCTTGACACGGCTGGCGTCGACGCCGATCGAGCGCGCGGTCTCTTGATTGTCGCGCACCGCTGCGAGCGCCAGCCCCTGACGCGAGCGCAGGAGGCGGTAGATGAAGCCGATTGTCCCGACCGCGAGGATCAACGCTAGCCAGTAACAGACCGTGTCGACGGCCTGGGCGGCGCGAAAGCCAAAAAGGCGGCTCACGATCGGGGCACCGAACATCTCGCGCGTCGCCCAGGCCGGCAGCGAGGTCCCGGTGCCGCCGCCCAGGACCGTCCACTGAGCAAGCGAAAGACGCACCACCTCCGCGACGACCCAGGTTCCGATCGCGAAATATGCCCCTTGGAGCCTAAACACGAACTGACCGATCAGCGCTGCAAGTAACGTCGCCGCAACGCCGGCGATCAGAATGGCGAGCAACGGATCGAGCCCCACCAGAAGGACGCAGGCGAACATCACATACCCGCCGAAGCCGACAAAAGCCTGCTGCCCGACCGAGACCAAGCCGGCATATCCGGCGAGCAGATTCCAGCACTGCGCCAACACCAGCATCGTCAGGATGAAGAACAGGTCCAGCACCGCGCCGCGCGAGGCGAAAAACGGCGCCATGACGGCCATGAGCATGGTCGCGATCGCGAATAGCGCGAAGACCGCGGAGGCTCTTGTCCG
>DASXXT010000380.1:0-1970 GCA_036502965.1 Roseiarcus sp.
ATCGGTCAACCTCGGAAGCGTTCTTGGCGAAAGAAGCGAGGAGTTCAGCAAGCGCGATCAAGCCAAAGGCGTCGACGAGCAACGAAACGGCGGCGCTAGCAGCCTGTCGGACTCGGGTCTTGGTGCGGGCGACTTTTGCGAGCTGAAACGTCTTGCGGCGTAGGATCGGCTCCAAGCGCGGTTGAGAGGCGGGATTTGGGCGCTTCGGGCGCCTGCTTTGCTGGCGCAGGACCGCTTGGCGTCGGGGTCAGGCGGGGGTGAGGACGAACATCCGCTTCAGATTCCACGCCATCGTCACGAGGCTCCACTCGCCGCGCACTTTGTCGAGGCCGCGCAACAAGAACTGACGGAATCCGAGCGCCGATTTGATGACGCCGAACACCGGTTCGGGCGTTTGCTTGCGCAAAGCATAGAGCTTGCGGCCTTCCGGCGTATTCAGTCGATGGGCCATGGCCTCCACCGGCGTCGGGTTTTCCGGCGGGGACCCCTCTCTTCCGAAGCGCTCGCCAAGCGGGGGATGATGCGGCTGACGGCCCATCGCGATCAGCGGTTCGAGTTCGGCCTGCCGGCAAGCCTCGACATTCGCCGCGCTGAAATAGCCGGCGTCCGCCAAAAGCGTTTCGGCCGCGCCCAGTCGTTCGGGCAAAGCCTCGATCTTGCCCAGCATCGGTTCGAGCTGCTGCATGTCGTTCGGCGCCTGAACCACATCGGCCGCAACGACCAGCAGGCTCCCCGCCGCCACGACGGCTTGAGCGTTGTAGGCCTGCTCGAAGCCGCCGCCCGCCGCCGGCATGATGCGCGAGTCCTCGTCGGTGAGATTGATCTGGTCCTTCGGCAGCGGCCCTTCGACGGGTGGCGCAGGCGGCTTGCCGCCGGGCTTCTTGCCGGTCGTGGCGGTTTTGGCCTCGCGCGCGGCGAGTTTGGCCTCGTGCTCGGCCCGCTCGTGCTCGTATCGCTCTTTTGCCCGCGCCTCGATCTTGGCGCGCGCCTCCGCGAGCTTGGCCAGACGCTTCTCGCGCAAGGCCAGCTCTTCGGGAATTGACATGCCGTCGGGGACATCGGCCTCGTCCGCCGCCTCGGCGCGCGCCAGCAAATCCGCCACCTCGGCTTTCAGTTGCGCCTCGAGCTTGCTCGCGTGCTCCCAAGAAAGCGCGCTGTGACGGCTGGCGTTGGCGTGGATTTTCGTGCCGTCGAGGCCGACCGTTCCCACCTTCAGCACGCCCATCTCGCGCGCAAGCAGCAGCACGCGGACGAACAGCCCCTCGATCTCCTCGAGAAAGCGCCGCCGAAACGTGGCGATCGTGTCGTGGTCGGGGTGGTCGTTGGCGGCGATGTAGCGGAACGCCACGCTGTCGTAAGTCGCGCGCTCGAGCTTGCGGCTCGAAAACACCCCAGTGGCGTAGCCGTAAATCAAAACCCCCAGCAGCATCCTGGGATGGTGCGCCGCAGAGCCGGAGCCGCGATAGGCGCCGATCATGCAGCCAAGATCGAGCCCGTCGATCACTTCGACGATAAAGCGGGCCAAATGCCTCTCAGGCAGCCACTCGTCGACCGACGGCGGCAGAAGAAACCACGTCTCACGATCAACATCCCGGAAATTGCCCATCGCAAGCAAGCTACCCCTTCGGCGCGAATCAATGGCGGGATTCTAGCGAAGAAAATCAGCGCCGCTGGTTAAGTCCGACAGGCTGCTAGACGCCACGGAAATTGATCTCCCTCTGGCCCAACCTTTTTGACCTTTATATTCACACATTCAAATGTTTGATACCAGCCGGCTGACCCTGCATCCCTAGCCGCATGGCCATGTTGCCCCTTTCAGATCCCGATTTGGACGCACCCTAGCGCCGCTGCTTCGAACATGCTTTAAGGCGACGCCTATAAGGAGCACCCTTTTTGATGGTGGACCGCGGGATCCCACACTTTCACAACGATCTCGGCCTCCCTTCAATCAACGTCAGCGTGAAGGAATT
>DASXXT010000381.1:0-2357 GCA_036502965.1 Roseiarcus sp.
ATCGCCGACTTCAATCTCGATGGACGCCTCGACATCCTGCAGCTCAATCGCGGCTCAAACGCTCTGCTCTACCGCAATCTGGGCGCCAAGAATCCGGGAGAGCACGGCGACGGTCCGCCACTGCCGATGGGCAATTGGACCGAAATTCGGCTCGTCGAGCCCAACCCCAACCGCAACGCGGTCGGAGCCAAAATTTCGGTCAAGACGGGAACGCGCGCCCAGACCCGCTTCGTCGACGTTGGCGGCGGCGACGCGTCCGGCCATGCAGGCCTCATCCATGTCGGCCTCGGCACGGCGGAGCGGGCGGAAATCCGGGTGCAATGGCCCGACGGCGACTGGAGCCCATCCTACCGCGTGTTCGCCAACCAGTTCGTGGTTGTCGACCGCACCAAGCCGCAGGCGGCCTATTGGTACCCGCCGCGGTAGCGCCACCAACGGCGAATCCTCAGTCGGGACCGGGTTCAATACGCATTTTGTTGCCGAGAGGGTTAGTTAGCGCGCAGTCGGCGCTCATGACGGCCTGAGTTGACAAACGCATTCTCATCCGCTCCGAACCCGCTCCAGCGCGTCTCCGACGAGCGTCAGGAGAACGTCGGGGCGGTGCGTGATGCCGAACGCGCCTTCCGGCGTGCCAGCTCCGGGCTTGGGCTCGCCGATATAGAAAATCAGCGGCAGGGTAATCCCTTCGGCGCGGAACGCGGCCAGCATATCCAGCCCAGCTCGCGCGTTCGGCGGCGGCGGCAAATCACGGGAGATGTCCGACAGAATGAGATGGAAGGGCCGTGCCTGGCTGTTTGCGTCCTTAATCGCGTCGCGCGCTTCGTCCGTCGTGCAAGCGAAGGTGATGAGGGCGCCGAAGCTGCGCAGCATGCGCGATTCGTTACGATTGTTAGATGGACGGTCGTCCACCCACAGAATTTCTGACCCCTCGAAGATCTTGCGGCGCGCCTTGGCCTTTTCAAGAGCCTTCTGGCGTTCGTGCTCGGTCGCCTCGGCGGACCATTTCGGGTTCTTGTTCGCCATCTCGAATGCCGCGTCCATCGCCCGCTCGCCGCCCGATAGCGCGAACTTCACGCCCCAGCCCTCGAAGCCCGTCACGCGATTGACCGCCTCCTTCAGGGGCGCCCGCAAAAGCCAGACGACGTAGAAGGCGAGCAACGTCCATATGAGCGAAGCGGCGCCACTCAGTGCGTCTGCGATATCCTTTCCAGTCAATTCTCTTACCCCCGCGACTCTCCGCCCTCCGTCTGAGCCGATGTCCGCCGGAGGGCCTCCGCCTGATTGGTGCCGGCCGCTGGGGCGGACGCGCCTTCCCTCCCCGAAAATTGTGGAGCGGCGCTTCGGCGACTCGTCCCGGGTTCGCCCGCGCCAAAGAGTCCTACACCTCGTTTCAACATGAAGCGCGGCAGAGGGATGTTCGCTGGGAGCACAATCACACCGCAGAGACGTGACGGAACAGTAGCGTGTTGCTACGCCCGGGAAAGCCCACGATGGTGAGGCGCCTCCACGGCACTGACCTATCGCTTCGTTGAGACGATCACCGCCTTCGCGTCGCCTGTCTACCCACACGGCCTAGCGAAGCTAGACCTCAGCTCGCCATCATCTCGTTCACTTGCATGATCGGTTCGATCTTCGTGTAGTTGGCAATGTCGCCCACGATCTCCGCGCCGTGCTTGGCGAGCGCTTTTTGCAGTTCGTCGAGAGAGTTGAATTTGAGATAGGCGATGGCGAGATATGGCGCCTTGTCGCCAGCGGGGTCAGACACGCCCTTATCGAATTCGCAACTCACCAATCCTTCCGGCTTTAGCCGGGAGACGACGAGCTTGTGATGATTGTTGAAATAATAATCGTAGTCGAAGGCTTCGCCGTCCTTTGCCGGATAAAGAACCGTAAGTCGATGCATGGCTTCCTCCCTAACTCTGAACGATCGCACCGCCAGGCGATCGTCCTTCGCCCTGAGTCCGTCGCCGAACCACAGCGCTCGCCGCGCGGCAAACGCCAGTCATTGCTTTGCGCAGACGATCACAGCCTTCGCTCCGCCGTCGCAGCTTGCGCCCGTCGTTCCATCAATGCGCACGGCGCCGCCGCCCGCGCAATAAGCGCTGGACATGATCTCGCCGACGCCGCACGACGCCTGAGCGGAATCGCTGACCACCCTGAAACTGGCGCTGGCTCCGGGCGGCCCAGGCGGTCCCGCGGGGCCTTGCGGCCCAGGCAGCCCGACCTGCCCGGGCGCGCCTGGCGCGCCGGGAGGTCCGATCGGGCCAGCCGGTCCGGTCGGACCGGTGTGCCCCGGCGGCCCCTGCGGACCGACTGCGCCGGCGATTCCGACGTCGCCCTTGGGCCCAGGCGGTCCG
>DASXXT010000382.1:0-1999 GCA_036502965.1 Roseiarcus sp.
ACGAGGCGGAGACCTGGGAGCACATGGCGCTAACCCGCGCCCGCTTGGTCGCTGGCGATGCAAGCCTCGGGGCCGACGTCGCCAGAACGGTGCGACAAACGCTGACCCGCGAGCGCGACCCCGCCAAGGCCGCTCAGGAAACGCGCGCCATGCGTGCGCTCATCGCCAGGGAAAAGGGCGACAGCGACGTCTGGGACCTAAAGCTCGCCGCAGGCGGGCTCGTCGACATCGAATTCATCGCCCAGTATCTGCAGTTGGCCTTCGCGCACGCCCATCCGGCCATCCTCGACGTCTCGACCCGCAAGGTCGTAGAAGAGGCAGGCCGCGCGGGCCTGATCACGCCCGAACAGGCCGAGGTCCTCATCGACGCGCACCGGGTTTACACCGACGCAACGCAGTTCATGCGCTTGTCGACCTCCGGCCCGTTCGATCCCGCCAAGGCCGCGGCCGGCGTCAAGCGCCGCATCGCCTTGGCGAGCGGCTTTCCCGACTTCGAGGCGTTTGCCGCCGCGCTTGGCGAAACGCGCAAGCGGGTGCGGGCCGCGTTCGAGGCGATCGTCGCCCATTAGAGCCTTCTGCATTTGGTCGAACCGCGGTCGTCATTGCGAGCCATAGGGCGTCGAAAGACGCCCCGTCCTTCCGGACGGGCTACGGCGAAGCAATCCAGGAGCCGTCGCGCCCTACGGCCTTCTGGATCGCCGCGTCGCTTCGCTCCTCGCGATGACGATTCCAGCCGTTCGCGGCTACGAGCGTGCCGGCGGCACGTGCGTCCATGACGCCTCGATCTCTTCCAGCGAGCGGCCTCGCGTCTCGGGCACGCCGACAATGACCCAGACGAGGCCGATCGCGCAGAAGCCGGCGAACGTCCAGAAGGTGTAGGCCTGCCCGATCGCCTTGACGACCGACAGAAAGAATCCGCTGACCAGGAACGCAGCGCCCCAGTTGACCGCCGTCGCCACCGCCACGGCCCGGCCGCGCACCTCGCCTGGATAGATCTCGTTGATGACGGTCCAGGTGACCGGGCCGAGGGAGAACGCGAACGAGATGATGAAAACGACAAGCGCGACAAGCGTTAGAGCGCCGAGCGTCGAGCCTTGGCCCGCGTCCACCGCGCCGGACTGCTGGAAGGTGAACCCCACTGCAGCAAGGCTAAGCGCCATGCCGATAAGGCCCGCGATCAGGAGCGGGCGGCGGCCGAGGTGATCGATGAAGGCGATCGCGATGAAAGTCGCGAGCACGTTGACGGCGCCGATCGCCCAGGTGGTGGCTGCGGTCTGCGCCTCCGGCGTCGTGAAGCCGGCCGCCGCGAAAATGCTGTCGGAATAATAGATGACCGCGTTGATTCCGGTGATCTGTTGCAAGACCGCGAGGCCGAGGCCGATCTTCAGCGGGGTCCGCCAGCGTGGCGCGAACACGTCTCTCCACGACGGGACTTCGTGCTCCGCCCGCAACGACGCTTCGATGGCCGCGAGTCGCGCGTCGGCGTCGTTCTCGGCGCCGAGAGCGACAAGCGTGCGACGGGCGTCATCGCGGCGGCCGCTCTTGGCGAACCAGCGCGGGGACTCGAGCGCGGTCACGGCGGCGAGGGCGAGGAGAACGCCAGGGCCCGCGGAGACCCCAAGCATGGCGCGCCAGCCCTCGGGGCCGGCAAGCGCCTGGTCGACGAGATACGCGACGAAAATGCCGATCGTGATCGCAAGCTGATAAGACGAGACGTACCGCCCCCGCTGCGCGGCAGGGGCGAGCTCCGCCGCATAGAGCGGGGCTGCGACTGCCGCAACGCCAACGCCGAAGCCAGCCACAAGCCTGCCGAAGACGAGGACCGGCACGTTGGGCGCGAACGCCTCCACCAGCGCGCCGACGATGAAAAGCCCCGCCGCCGCGAGGAGCGCGCGCTTGCGGCCAAAATGGTCGGCGACGAAGCCGCCCGCGAGCGATCCGAACATGGCGCCGAGCGTGACCCAGCTGGTCACGATCTCAAGCGCGATCGCACCGACCG
>DASXXT010000383.1:0-6209 GCA_036502965.1 Roseiarcus sp.
CGCCGGCGGCGAACAGAGCGCATGACTCAGGTCGTTCTGTTCAACGTCTTCAACGGCCTGATCGTCGGGGCGTTCTATGCCCTGATGGCGCTTGGCCTGTCGCTGATCCTCAACCTGAGCGGGGTCATCAATTTCGCCCACGGCGGATTTTTGGCGCTCGGCGCCTATCTGGCCTACACGCTGATCCCCTATATCGGATTTTGGGGCGCGCTGATCCTCGCGCCGCCGCTGACCGCGGCGCTCGGCCTTGTTGTCGAATGGCTGCTGATCCGCCCGCTCTATGGCAAAGACCCACTCTATAGTCTGCTGCTGACCTTCGGCCTCGCCTATATCTTCGAGGATGTGACGCGCCTTATCTGGGGCGCGCAGAGCGTGCCGTTTCAGGTCCCCGCCTGGCTCATGACCTCGTTGTCGAACCAACTCTTTTTCATCACCGGCTATCGCGTGTTCATGGTGATCATCGTTACGGCGGCGGTCGCCGGCCTGTTCGCGGTGCTCAAGTACACGCGCCTCGGCATGCGCATCCGCGCGGGAACTCGCGATCTCGATACGGTCTCGACGCTTGGCGTCAACGTCAGGGTGCTGCGCAGCCTCAATTTCGGCATTGGCATCTATATGGCCGGCCTCGCCGGCGTATTGGCGGCCGGCCTGCTCGGACTCTCGCCCACGATCGGCGCTAACCTCATCATGCCGAGCTTCGTGGCGATTATTGTCGGCGGCCTTGGCAGTCTGCTTGGAACGCTGCTTGGCGGCTTGATGATCGGCGTCGCCTCAGGGCTGGCGGCGGTCTATTTCCCCTCCGCGACTGAGGCCGTGATCTACGTAATGATGGCGCTGGTGCTGCTCGTCAGGCCGCGTGGTCTGCTCGGCGAAGAGGGAAGGCTCCATTGAACGCCGTCCGCGCTCGCGCCATCGGTGTCGCAGTCTGCCTGCTGCTCCTGTTCGCGCCCTTTTGGATGAGCGCGATCGGCGGTTACACCGAACTCGCCACCCGCATCGTGGTCATGGGGCTGGCGGCGATGTCGCTCAACTTCCTGCTTGGCTTCACGGGGGTGCTCTCGTTCGGCCATGCCGCCTATTTCGGGCTCGGGGCCTACGGGACGGCGATGGCGATCAAGTATTGGGGCGTCGGGTCGATCCCGGCCATCGTGCTCGGCGTGATCGTTGCGACGATCGCGGCGATGATCATTGGCGCGCTCATCATCAAGCTGCGCGGCGTCTATTTCGCCATGGTGACGATCGCCTTTGGCCAGGTATTCTACTTCATCGCCTTCCGCTGGAACTTAGTGACCGGTGGCGATGACGGGCTCACCGGCTGGCGCCGTCTGCCGATCAATTTTGGCTTCGCTGTGCTCGACATTGTTCAGAACGACAGGGCTTTCTACTATTTCGCTCTCGCGATTTTTGCGGTCTGCGTCGGCGCGATGGCGGTGCTTCTTAACTCGCCATTCGGACGCTCTCTCATCGCCATTCGCGAGAACGAACGTCGGGCGCGGTTTCTCGGCGTCCCGATCGAGTTCCACGTCTGGCTGTCATTCGTGATCTCCTGCCTCTTCGTCAGCGCAGCGGGGGCGCTCTATGCTCTGCTCAACAACTTCATCGATCCGCGAGCGCTTCGCGTCGACCTCTCGGGCAATCTCGTCATCATGGCGGTGCTGGGCGGCATGCGCTCGTTCTGGGGCCCGCTGATCGGCGCGGCGATTTTCGTCGCGCTGCAGGATTACGTCTCGAGCCAAACCCAAAACTGGATGTCGGTGATCGGACTCGTGTTCGTGCTGGTGGTGCGCTTCTTTCCGCGCGGGGTCCTGGGCATGCTGCGCAGCGGAGCGAAGGCGTGACCCTGCTTCAAGTCGAGGGCGCATCGAAGCGCTTTGGCAGCCTGGTCGCCATCGACGAGGTGTCATTGACCATCGAGCCGGGCGAACTGCGCGCGATCATCGGTCCGAACGGCGCCGGCAAGACGACATTCTTCAATCTGGTCAGCGGCCTGTTCGCGCCGACCGGGGGCTCGATCCGGTTCGAGGGGCGCGACATTGCCGCGCTCGCTCCCGATGAGCGGGTGCGGCGTGGCATGTCCCGCACCTTCCAGATCACCGAGGTCTTTCCAGATCTCTCGGTCGCCGACAACATCCGCGTCGCAGTCGAGGTCGCGTCTGGCTATCGTCTCCGGCCTTGGCTTGGCGCGGAGGCGCGGGCGGCGGTGGCGGCGCGCGTCGCTGAGCTTCTGAGCCTGGGCGGACTGGCGGACAAGTTCCACGTGCGCGCCGGTGCGCTGTCGCACGGCGACCAGCGGGCGGCGGAGATCATGATGTCGCTCGCTTTGCGACCCCGCCTGCTCATGCTCGACGAGCCGACCGCGGGCATGGGCGATCAGGAGACCTATGACATCGCGCGGCTTATTCGGCGACTGCATCGGCAGGAGGGGCTGACGATCATGCTGATCGAGCACGACATGCGCGTCGTGTTCAACCTCGCCGATCGCATCATGGTGCTTGCCGAGGGGCGAGTGCTGGCGGAAGGCGCGGCGCAGGAGATCGCCGACAGCGAGCAGGTGCAGGCGGCCTATCTCGGCAAGGCGGCGGCATGATCGCGCTCCAAGCCGAGGATCTCCACACCTTTTACGGCAAGAGTCATATCCTGCATGGGGTGACCCTCGAGGTGCGCGAGGGCGAGATTGTCGCGCTGCTCGGTCGCAACGGCGCGGGAAAGACGACGACGCTGCGCAGCCTGATCGGCCTCACCCGTCCGCGCACCGGAAAGGTCGCCGTGTTCGGCGCGGACGTGACCGGATTTCCCCCGTACCGGATCGCTGAATCGGGCGTCGGCTATGTGCCGGAAGGGCGGCGCATCTTCGCCAACCTGACCGTGGACGAGAACCTGCTGGTTCCGGTCGAGCGGCCCGGCCCGTGGACAATTGGGCGCGTTTACGAGGCGTTTCCGCGCCTCGCCGAGCGCCGGGCGAACAAGGGCGCGCAGCTCTCGGGCGGCGAGCAGGAGATGCTGTCGATCGCTCGCGCCCTGATTTTGAACCCGAGGCTGCTTATGCTCGATGAGCCCTCGCAGGGCTTAGCGCCCTTGATCGTGGAGGACGTGTTCAGGATCGTCGCCGCGGCGCGGCGGGAAGGCGTCTCGGTTCTGCTGGTCGAGCAAAACGTGCGCGCGGCGGTCGAGATCGCCGATCGCGCCTACGTCCTGGACGACGGCCGGATCGTGTACGAGGGCGAGGCCCGCGCCTTCGGCTCCGACGAGCAGCGGGTGCGCGAGCTCGCCGGCGCCAGCGCCGAAAAATGGGACGTGGACGGCTAGCGGACGCCCTTTGCTAGCCTCGGGCGCGGTCCTCCGTCGAATGGCCGGAACTTGATTTGCCGCCACGGCGCCTTATGAGAAACGCGGGGCGGTGGTCGGGGAGCGTCGGGGGCTCGTTTGCCAACGCGCTGGGGAAGATAAGAATGTTCAAACAATTGCTTACGCCGGTCGCCGGCAGTCTGCCGCTTTCGTTTATCGTCGCGGCGCTCCCCGTCGCGGCGGTTCTCTTGCTGCTTGGCGTCCTGCATCGGCCGGCGTGGCAGGCGTCATTGGCGGGCCTCGTGGTCGGCCTCATCATCGCGGTCGGAGTTTGGAGCCTGCCGCCTAACCTCGCGTTCAATTCTGTCGCCAACGGCGTTGTGTTCGCCCTCTGGCCGGTCATGTGGATCGTGGTCAACGCGCTTCTTCTCTACAATATCGCGGTAGAGTCGAAGCGGTTCGACGCCTTTCGGGCCTGGATTCTCAACCATCTTCCCAACGATCGCCGCGTTGTGCTGGTCGTGATCGGCTTCTGCTTCGGCGCGCTGTTGGAGGGCATTTCCGGCTTTGGGACGCCCGTCGCGATCACTTCGTCGCTTCTCATCCTCGTGGGCTTCCCGGCGCTCGAAGCGCTCGTGTTCACGCTGATCTTCAACACCGCTCCGGTCGCCTTCGGCGCGCTCGGCGTGCCCGTGACGACGCTGGGCGCAGTCACCGGACTGCCCTCCGGGACCCTGGGCGCCATGATCGGCCGTCAGCTGCCGTTCATCGCGCTTTTGCTGCCTTTCTACGTGATGGGGCTCTATGGAGGCATGCGTTCGCTGAAGGCGCTGTGGCCCGTGCTGCTGGTCGCCGGCGGCTCATTCGCGCTCTGTCAGTTTATTGCCTCGAACTACATCAACTACGCGTTGACCGACGTGCTGTCGTCGCTCGGCTCGCTGATCGTGACCCTGGCGTTTCTGCGGATGTGGAGGCCGGCGCCCGATCCAGAATTTGCTGTGAGGGGAGACGCCGATCTGCTCCATGCGCATTCCGACTTCGGGCCGTGGCAAGGCTGGCTTCCCTGGCTGATCGTGACTGCAATCGTCATCCTATGGACCGAGCTCAACATTGCGGCGATGGGGCAACAAGCGATCCACTGGCCTGGCCTCGACAAGGCGATCTCGATCACGCTCTACAATGATAAGCCTTACGCCGCGGTATGGACCTTCCAGCCTCTCGCCACGGGAACGGCGATCCTGCTCTCGGCCATTGTCACGGCGATCGTGGTCAAGCTGAGCGTCGGGGACTTCTTCCAGTGCGTTGCGCGGACGCTTAGACAGGCATGGATCGCGATCCTAACCGTTTGCCTCATCGTCGGCCTCGCGTTCCTGATGAACTATTCCGGCATGGCCTATACGCTCGGCCTGGGCGTGGCCTCGGTCGGGCATTTGTTCGTGATCCTCTCGCCCTTTCTCGGCTGGGTGGCGGTCGCCCTGTCGGGCAGCGACACATCAGGCAACGCGCTGTTCGGCAACCTTCAGGTGGTGGCGGCGAAGCAGCTTGATCTCAATCCGGTGCTGTTCGCGGCCACCAATTCATCGGGCGGGGTCATGGGCAAGATGATCTCGCCGCAGAATATTGCGACGGGCGTCTCGGTCACTGATCTTCGCGGGCACGAAGGCGTCGTGTTCGCGCGCACCTTCTGGCACAGCATCATCCTGACGCTGATCCTCGGCGTGCTGGTCGCGCTACAACAGTACGTTTTCCCTGGCATGATCCCGCACTGAGGCGCGGGCGCCGGCCGCGCCTATTTCTGGCAGAAGACCGCGACGAGCGCCTTCCTCTCGCGCGCGGCGATGTCGCCCGCGCTGAGCGGGGCGGCGCTCTCTGACGCCGGTTCGCCGCCGCCGAGGAAGGCGCGAACCGCCTCGGGCGGGATCAGGACGTGCGGGGCGGCGAGCGCGACGCCGGCGACGCGCTTGGGCTCGCCGGCGATCGGCGCGACCAGGCCGACCAGCGCCCCGCGCCGGTCGAACACCGGTCCGCCGCTAGCGCTCTTGTCCACAGCAGCGGTCACGACCGGCCGCGCCTCGCCGCCGGTAAACGAGGCCGAGCTTGCCGAAACACGCGGTCCGGCGAACCCAAGAATGACGAGATCCTGCGCCGGCGCTCCAAGGCGTGGCGCTTCGCCGTTCGACGCGAAATCTCCGGCGACCATCGTCAGGCCCGTTGCGGCGTCGGCGCGCTCGATCCGCACAGCCTTGCCGGCGACCGTTGGATTCGGGCAGTTGTCCGTCTTGAGCGCGGTCAGCGCCTTGCCGGGCGCCACGACGAGCGCGGTCGCGCCGGGCTGCGGAGGGGCCGGGGGCGGCGGCCTCGAGCTTGGCGCGGGAGGCGTGACGGCGCTGATCGCCGCGCCTGCGGACAGCGCCGCGGGAGATTCCGGGAACGGCGCGAATGAATTGGCGATGGCGATCGCAATTCGGTCGAGGGTGGCGGTCTGCGATGCCGGATAGGCGAACGTGAAGCCGCGCAGGGGCGGGTTCGCCGTCGCGCTCTTGTCGAAGCGGGTATAGAATTTGACCGGTCCATCCTGCCCCGAGACGACGAAGAAGGCGTCCGGCTTGATGGCCTTATAGGCAATCTTGCGGGCGGGCGTCGGCACGGACAGACGTGCGTAGAGCGCGCCCAAGTCGGGGTCGGCGCTCGAGGCGAAGTCGAGCCTTGCGCCACCGCGCGCGTTTAGCAACCCGAGGGGCGCGCCGATCCTGGCGCCGGTCTTGGGGTCGCTCACGACCTTAAATCCGACCGCCTCGCGCGCCTTCTGAGCGGCGGCGAGCAAGGCCTTAAGCTCAGGCGCCGACAACGTCCCGTCGGCCGGCGCTTTGATGCTCGCCTGGAAGGCCAGAATCGCGTCGCGGGTTCGCTTGCCGAAATCGCCG
>DASXXT010000384.1:0-6704 GCA_036502965.1 Roseiarcus sp.
CGGATAGTGCGGCCCTTCACCTGCAGGTCGAGGTCGGATTTCTTCACCCCCGGAAGCTCGGCGATGATGATGAGGTCGTCGCCCTTTCGGAATACGTTGAGCGGCGGATAGGCGCCGCCGCCGCTTAAGCCTGCATCGAGCCAAGAGCTTGTCCGATAGGTGTCCAGAGCCTGCTGAAGGCTCGCCAGCGCGTCGAACGGATCCAACATTAAAGCCATTTGTCGCTCCTCCTTTGCTCGGAAGCCAAGCCCGCCCCAACCGCTCCCGCGATGCGATAGCTCAAGAGCGCGTTCTTTTGAGGGCGCTTTAGCACTCGACGCTTCCGAGTGCTAAAGCAGGTGGGAAAGCCTTGCCGGGCCGTCAAGGGCGCCGGCGCGTCGCGACCGTTGGCGCAGCGGGCTCGCCGGCTCTTGAAAGCGAAAGGCCCGATTCCTAACTCGATTTGCGCCCGGCGCCCGTCGGGCGATTTCGTATCCACGTTGCTCGGCTGAGGATGTGGTTATGGGCGGCGATTGGAAAGACGACCTGGCCGTCATTCCCTCCCGAGCTGAGCTTAGGGCAGGGAGGTTAGGTTGACGATGAGCAATGAGGTTTCATCCAGGAACACGCTGCCGCTCGAGTGGCTAATCGCGCCAGCGGCCGCCTTCAATCATCCAGACGACGTGCGCTCGCATTCGGAACTTACGATCGCCGAGAAGCGGGCGATTTTCGCCTCGTGGGCCTCGGATGCCCACGCGGTCGACGACATGCCGTGGCTGCGTCAACTGGAGTGTGGGGACCGCATTCCCTTGAGCGAGATTCTGCGCGCGCTGCGCGCGCTCGACGGAGAGGAGAAAAGCGGAAGCCCTCGCACCGCTGAGGTGAAGCCGTCAATTTTGACGAACCACGCGCTCCGGGAAGCATCCTGCGTCACACAGTCGGCGCGTTAAGCCGATAAACGGATAGCGGTCGCAGCAACGCTGCAATCTGTTGGCGCTTGCGCTTTGTCAATTCTGGTGGAGCGCGCCTCGCTAACAACATGAAAAATAGCCGACGAATGGAGGAGCAAATGGCAGAAGCTGAAACCAAAGTCCCTGTCACTGATCAACAAGCCTCCGCAGCCGCCGCGCCGGCGGCAAGCCTCACGCAGGCATGGCGCCCGTTCGAGGCCTTGCGCAGGGATGTCGACCGGCTGTTCGAGGACTTTCCCATGAACCCGTTCCGACTTCCGTTGCGACGGCCGGCGTTCGACATCGAGCCGTTCTGGTCGGCGGAATCTTGGGTCGCCCAGCCGGCGATCGATCTGGTCGAGCGCGATAACGCGTTTGAGCTCACGGCCGAAATGCCGGGGCTCGATGAGAAAAATATCGAAGTCAACGTCGCCAACGGCGTACTGACGGTCAAAGGCCACAAGGAAGAGGACAAAGTCGAGAAGAAGCAGGACTTCCACCTCCGGGAGCGACGCTTCGGCTCGTTTGTCCGCTCGGTTCGCGTTCCCGAGACGGTCGATGCGGACAAGATCGAGGCCGGATTCAAGAACGGCGTGCTCAAAGTGACGCTGCCGAAGAAACCCGAGGCGCAGAAGCCAGTCAGGAAGATCGAGGTGAAGGGCGGTTGAGGCCGGCCTACATAAGGGCCGCCGCGCTCTGGCCGGAGCGCGGCGGCTTCTCAGTTCTACGGGCAGGCGTCCCAGAAGCCTTGCCGGCGGCTCGGGTCGGTATAGTACCAGCAAAGGTTCGGACCGGGAGCCGCGCCCGCCCACGAGGTCGCAGCCGCGGCGCTGACGAACCCGAGCGCCGCGCCCGCCGCAATAGCGCCGCCTGCCGGCCAGCGATACCAGCCCGGCCGGGACCAATTGCCCCAAGAACCCCCGCGGTGAACATTGCGATTGACGTTCCGGTTGACGTTCCGATTCACATTCCGGTTGACGTTGCGATTGACGTTGCGATTCGCGCCGTGGAAGTTGCCGCGGTGCGCTACGTGGCCGCCTCGACTGAAATTGCCGCGATTTACCCCGTGATGCATGCCGCCGCCGCGATGCATGCCTCCACCACCGCGATGCGTGCCGCCGCCACCGTGGCGCGCTCCCCCGCCGCGCCCTGCGCGGACCTGAAGGAGCAGACCATCGTCCACCCCCGTGGCGGCGGTCCCCGCTCCGTACACTTCGATTGCTTGCGCCTGCGGCGCTGCGAAGCACAACAGCGTTGCGATCGCGATCCCTCTGCTGATCGGTCCGAATCTGTTCATCGCTTTCCTCCCCTGTCCCAGCGCGCCGAAAATGGCCGCCTTTGTCGTATGTCCTGTCGGTGGAACGATGCTAGTCGTTTTCCGTCCGCGGCGCGAGGTTGATCCAAGCCGAGGTTCCGGCTGTAGCTTGTTCTCTGACGAAGCAGGAGCGCCCATGCGGGACGAACACGTCGGGGGCGTCGCCGAGCTCAGGCGTTTTTCGTCCGCTGGCGTCGACATCGCCTTCATCGACGCCAAGCCGGAGGGGCGCGACGTTGGCGAGCCGATCCTGCTCGTTCATGGCTTCGCCTCTAACCATCGCGTCAATTGGGTGGGTCCGCGCTGGGTCGAGACTCTCACCGCGGCTGGGCGCCGCGTCGTGGCGTTTGACAATCGCGGCCACGGGCAAAGCGAAAAGCTCTACGCGCCGGACGACTATCACTTCGATCTGATGACGCGTGACGCGGCCAACCTGCTCGCGCATTTAGGCGTCGAGCGCGCCGACGTGATGGGCTATTCGATGGGCGCCCGGATCGCGAGCTTCATCGCGCTCGCCGAACCGAGCCTGGTGCGCTCGCTCATTCTGGGCGGCCTCGGCGATCGGCTGGTGCGCGACGCTGGATTGCCGGAGGCGATCGCCAAAGCCATGGAGGCGCCGTCGGTCGACAGCCTCCACGACCCGACGCAGCGCCTGTTCCGCGCCTTCGCCGACCAGACGAAGAGCGACCGCGCCGCGCTTGCGGCTTGTGTCCGCGGCTCGCGCCGGAGCCTGGCGCCGCAAGAGGCGGCGCGCATAACCCAGCCGACGCTGGTCGCGGTCGGCGAGCGGGATACGCTTGCGGGCGACCCCTCGAAGCTGGTCGCCGTGTTGCCGCGGGCGGAGGCGCTCTTGATCCCCGGCCGCGATCACAATCTCGCGGTCGGCGACAAGGCGTTCAAGGCTAGGGCGCTTGATTTTCTCGCCCGCCGGGTATGAGCGCTCCACCGTTCTGCGCCATCTACTAAAGTCCTAATAGTGAAGCAGGTGACAAGCGAGCCGGAAACGTCAAGACTGCGCCCGCCGGCCCTGACAAGCCGGACGTGACGGGAACGGAAAGCCCATGGAGCTGGCCGAGGCGCGAGCCGGAGGCGCGGATAACGATGCGGACCTCCAGGCCCCCGCCCTGCTGGCGGTCCAGGGGGTGACGATCCAGTTCGGCGGCGTGACCGCGCTCGAGGACGTCTCGTTCGAGGTCGCCCGCGGCGCGATCTGCGGCCTGATCGGCCCGAACGGCGCCGGCAAGACGACGCTCTTCAATTGCATCTCGCGCCTCTATGATCCCGGCGCAGGATCAATCGCGTTCGACGGCCGGCCGCTCGCCAGCTGCGCCAGGCATGAGCTCGCATCCCTCGGCATTGCGCGGACGTTCCAGAATGTCGCCTTGTTTTCGACCATGACGGTGCGCGAAAACGTGTGCGTCGGCGCGCACGCGATGGCGCGCGGCGGCTTCCTCGCCAATGCGCTCAGCCTCCCGCTCGCGAGGCGCGAGGAAGCGAAGATCGCCGAGCGCGCCGACGCGCTGATCGAGGAATTCGGCCTTAATGCCGTTGCGGATCGTCCGGCGGGCGCCTTGCCGTTCGGCATCCGCAAGCGGGTGGAGCTTGCCCGCGCGCTCGCCAAAGGCCCAAAACTGTTGCTGTTGGACGAACCGGCCGGCGGGCTCAACCACTCGGAAGTCGACGGGCTCGCCGATGAAATCCGCGCCATCCGGGAGCGTCGCGGCGTCGCCGTGCTCCTGGTTGAACATCACATGAATCTGGTCATGCGGGTCAGCGACCAGGTGGTCGCGCTCGACTTTGGCCGAGTCATCGCCAACGGCAAGCCGGACGAGGTCAGGTGCAATCCCGAGGTGGTGCGCGCCTATCTCGGGAGCGCGAATTGAGCGCCCCGATCCTGGAAGCGAAGGGTCTTGAGGCTTGGTACGGCCCGGCGCGCGCGCTGCATGGCGTCGATTTCGAGGTCGAGGACGGTGGCGTCACGGCGGTGCTCGGCGCCAACGGCGCCGGCAAGACGACGATCTTGCGGGCGCTGAGCGGACTCATCCGGCGCACGGGCGATATCCGTTTTCGCGGCCGCTCGATCGGCGCGCTGGCGACTGAGGACGTCGCGCGTTTGGGCGTAGCGCACGTGCCTGACGGGCGCGGCACGTTTGTCGATCTCACCGTCGAGGAGAACCTGCGTCTAGGCGCCTATGCGCGCGCTGACCGGCAAAGGGTCCGCGAGGATTTCGATCGCGTGTTCGGCCTTTTCCCGCGCCTCGCCGAACGGCGCCGCCAGCAGGCGGGAACGCTCTCCGGCGGCGAGCAGCAGATGCTGGCGATCGCGCGCGCTCTTCTCATGCGGCCGAGCCTCCTGATGCTCGACGAGCCGTCGTTTGGCCTCGCGCCGCTGGTGGTGGCGGAAATCTTTCGCGCGCTCGGCGGGATCAATCGCGACGAGGGCGTGAGCCTCCTGATCGTCGAGCAGAACGCTTCGCTCGCTCTCGATCTCGCCGATCGCGCGGTGCTGATCGAGACCGGAAGGGTGGCGCTCAGCGGTCCCTCGCGGGCGTTTCGCGCCGACGATTCGGTGCGCCGCGCCTATCTCGGTTACTAGCGACAAGGAGCAGTCGGAGCTTGGGCGAGTTCCTGCATCAACTGGCGTCCGGTCTCGCGCTGGGCGGGGTCTACGCGATCATGGCGCTGGCGCTGGTGATGATCTACCAGGCGACGCATCTGATCAATTTCGCTCAGGGCGAAATGGCGATGTTCTCGACTTATTTCGCCTGGAAGCTGATGGACCTGGGCGAGCCCTACTGGTTCGCCTTCTTCGCCACCGTCGTCGCCTCGTTCATCGGCGGGGTCGTGATCGAGCGGCTGATTGTCAGGCCTTTCGCCAACGCGCCCATTCTCGCCTCGGTAATCGTGTTTATCGGGCTCAGCCTGATCTTCAATTCGCTCGCCGGATGGCTCTACGGCTTTTCGGTGACCTCGTTCGATTCGCCGTTCAATGGGCGCCCCTGGTTCGGCGCCGGCTACATGTCGGCGCATGAAGCGGGCGCCGTTGTCGTGACCTTTTGCGTGTTGGCGCTGGTTTACGCGTTTTTCCGCTTCACGCCCTTAGGCCTCGCGATGCGCGCAGCGGCGCAGAATCCGGTGTCGAGCCGGCTGGTCGGCATTCGGGTCGGGTGGATGCTGGCCATCGGCTGGGGCCTGGCGGCGGCGATCGGGTCGGTCGCCGGCATGATGGCGGCGCCGATCGTCTATCTTGATCCCAACATGATGGGCGGGGTCCTGCTCTACGCCTTCGCCGGCGCAGTGCTGGGCGGCATCGACAATCCGTTCGGCGCCGTCTTTGGCGGCATCGCGGTCGGCGTGCTGGGGAATCTCATCGGCGCCTACCTCGTGGGCGACGAGGTCAAGCTCTCGGTCGCGCTCGCGATCATCATCGCGGTGCTCGTTTGGCGGCCGTCCGGACTGTTCGGGCGGCGCCTCGTGGCGAGGGTGTGACCCATGGCCGACGCCGACGGCGCGCTGGGCGCCCTTGTCGCTATCGCGGTCGGAATCTTCGCGCTCGCCTTCCCATTCGTCGCTTCAGGCTACCATATCTATCAGGGCGCCCAGGTGCTCATCCTCGCGGTCGCGCTGCTCGGCCTCAATCTCTTGACCGGCTTCAACGGGCAGATCTCACTCGGCCACGGCGCCTTTTTCGCCATCGGCGGCTACGGGGCGGCGATCCTGATGGTGAAGTTCGGCTTGCCGTACTGGGCGGCGATTCCGCTGGCCAGCGTCGTGTGCTTCATCGCCGGCTTTCTGTTCGGCTTTCCGGCGCTCCGGTTCGGCGGCCTTTATCTCGCGCTCGCCACCTTCGCGCTCGCGGTCGCCACCCCCCAGATCCTGAGCTACAAGGGCTTCGACGCCTTCAGCGGGGGCTCGCAGGGTCTCACGCTCACGAAGCCTAGCGCGCCGTTCGGGATTGCGCTCACCCCCGACCAATGGCTGTACCTCGTTTGCCTCGCCTGCGCCGCGGCGCTCTACTGGGCTGCGCGCAACCTCGTGTGCGGTCGGATTGGACGGGCGCTGGTCGCCATTCGCGATCACCCGATCGCCGCCGAGACGATGGGGATCAATGCTGCGCTCTACAAGACCACATGCTTCGGCGTCAGCGCGCTCTATGCCGGCGTGGCTGGGGGCTTAAGCGCGCTCGCTGTCGGTTTCGTCTCGCCGGAGAGCTTCGGGCTTCCGCTTTCGCTCGCCTTTCTCGTCGGCATCGTTGTCGGCGGGCTTGGCTCCCTCGGCGGCGCTCTGTTCGGCGCCTTGTTCATCGAGTTCGTGCCCAGCATCGCCGACCAGCTCACAGTCAGTTTCGGCGAAGGCGCCAAGGCGCTGCCGGGCGCGATTTACGGAGTATTGTTGATTCTGGTAATGGCCGCGCTGCCGACAGGTGTGGCGGGCGCGGCGCGGACGGCGGCCCGAGCGTT
>DASXXT010000385.1:0-13784 GCA_036502965.1 Roseiarcus sp.
TCCCACGGGAGGCGCGACGCGCCGCCGCCCAGCCTCTAAGGCTCTGCCCGCGAGAGCGGAGCAAGAGCTTGAACCGGCGTTTCTTGACCTTCGCGAGCCGATTCCATCTGGTCCCATCGCCCGCTTCGAAGCGCTTCGCGCAACGTTTCCACATAGCGTCGGCTTTGCGCCGAGGTGCGCTGATAGGAAGCCGCGGAGAAGCGCAATCCGCCGCGATGTGCCTCTTCGGCCAACTTTTGCGTGAGGACGGCGCGCTCCTCCACGATCCGGAGCGCGACGCGCAATGCCTCGTCGACTGAACCTTCTTGCTCGGCTGCAAGAGCCTCAGCAGCGTACGCATGTCCGACCTGGCAGCGAAATCTAAGCAGCGGCGAACTCTTCATTTGCGACAGGACGCCCCCGCAGGCCGGACACGACAGCGCAACCGGATCCGCGAGGCGATTCATCTCCCCTGTTCCCGTCGGGCGTCCGAGCGCGATTTCGACCTCCAATTGGACATCCTCGGGAGGCGGCGGAGACGGAGCACGCGGCTCGCTCGCGAGCAGTTTGAGCAGCGCGCCAAGCTCCGCAATCGGCGCCTGATGGTCGACATCGCTTGCCGCAAGCGCCGCCAGCGGCATTTCCCGCTCCATCGCCTCGGTCGGATTTTGCACCACCGTTAGGCCGCCACAGCGCTTGAGATCCGCCAGTCCTGCAGCGCCGTCGTTCAGCATGCCCGTCAAAACGACGCCGATGGCCCTGGAGCCGTGACTTACACCCACAGATCTCAACAGCGGGTCGATAGCGGGTCGCGCAAGATTTTCGCGTGGGCCGCGCCCTAGCCGTATCGTATCGTCTATGACGATCAGATGGTGGTCAGCGGCCGCCACATAGGCGCGCCCGGGTTCCAGCCTCTGTCCGTCTACGGCTGTGTCTATAGGAATAGGACATCTTTTCCGGAAGACGTCAGCAAGAAGATTGCGCCCTCGCGCGCCCACGTGAATGACGATGCAAATTGCGGCGGGAATGTCAGGAGACAGAGAGCCGCATAGCGTCCTGACCGCGCCGATCGCGCCTGCCGACCCGCCGATCGCGATAACGCGTCCGACGCCGCCCATTGTCTGTCGACTCCTTAGTCGGGACGGCCTTCAAACCGCACCTAAAACCAACGTTTTCGAACCACCGACTGTTCCGCGGTGAAAGCCAAGCTCTGCCGCGTCAGGCATCGGCGGATGGAACGCGGGGCGGCGCGACGATCTGATCGATCGAGCACTGCCGCGGCGGCTTGTCGGGCCTAAAGCGGAGCAGCTTCGTCCCATGGCGGAACCGATCGCCCGTCACGTGATCGTATCGGACCTCGACGACCAGCTCCGGCCGCAGCGGCTCCCATTCGCCGCTGCGTTCCGTGCTCCAGCGGCTGGGCCCACCTGGCGCCTTGCCTGTGAAACCGGGCGGCGCCTGCAAAGCGCGAAGCTTTCGGGTCAGCGCTGGCCGCTCGTCATTGGCGATCGTAGAGGTGAAGCCGACATGGTCCAGCAGCCCTTGCGGGTTGTAGAGACCCAGCAGCAGGGAGCCGACTTCCAGGGCGCCGCTCTGATACCGAAAGCCGCCGACCACGCAATCGGCGGTCCGCAAGCGCTTGACCTTGATCATCGCGCGCTCGCCGCTCAGATACTTTTCGTTGAGCCTCTTGGCGACCACCCCATCTCTTCCGTCGCGATCGAAATCGTCAAGCCATTGTGTAGCTTGGACGAGATCGCGCGTGCACGGCGTAACGATGAGCTTTCCGGCGACCGCGGCCTTCTCGCCGAACCTCTCGAGCGCGCTTCGTCGCTCAGTGAGGGGAAGGGCCCCCACCGGCAAGCCGTCGGGCCCCATCAGCATGTCGAACAAAATAAGTCGCGCCGGCGTTTCCAGCGACAGACGGCGGATTCGGCTTGCCGCGGGGTGCAGTCGGGCTTGCAACGCGTCAAAGGTGATGCGCCCGTTCAGCTCAATGACCAATTCGCCGTCGACGGCAAATCGCTCGAACGGGACGTCCAGCAGCGTCGCTACAACTTCGGGGAAAAAGCGGCTGAGCGACGTCCCGGATTTTCCCTTCAGCTCGACGGCGCCGCCCTCCTTGAAGGCCAGACAGCGAAAGCCGTCCCATTTCGGCTCGAATTGCCATTCGCCCGGTTCATTCGGAAGCGCCTCTGCCGACGTCGCCTCCATCGGCGCGGCGCCGAGCCGCAAGGAAAACAAGTCAGGGACCTCGGCTCCCGGTGTTTTTCGGGCGCTCATCCGCGAACCTCCGCTCCAGCCTGCAGCGCATCTCGTTCAACGAGCGCAGAGAGGGTTGGTTCCAAACCGGACGTCCCGAGCCGCCAGCACTGAAGCCGCCGGAACCGCTTTGTCAGATCCAAGTTTAATAAGGTTAAGGCACCTCAAATGGAGACGACAAATGACGCCGCGTGAATCCGAGCCGCAGAAGGAAACCGTCGAACGCGTCATGCACGAGTTCAAGCATGGCGAGCTTCGTTCGGGGACGAGCGGACAGAAGGTTAAAAACCGTAAGCAAGCAGTTGCGATTGCACTGACCGAAGCGGGCGCATCCAACCAGCAGACCCCTCAGGAGAATAAGGAGCATCTTCGCCGAACGAAGACGAAGGAGCGTCGGGGCGAGACGGCGCAGGCCGGAACCGAAGGCAAGGCGCCGCGCCGCCGACGATCCGCCCGGTAGAGGTCTTCGAATAGGACGATTTTTGCACATATATTATTGGTTCTTCTCGAAGGCCACCCCTGCCCGCGCCCCAGGCACACGGTCTGCGCCGGCGCCTAGACTAGGTTCGCCGTGAGCAGTCGCGAGTGCAGAAAAATGAGCCTAAGCGATTGGAAAGGCTTGGCCGCGCGCAGAACTGACCACGTGTAAAAGTCAGGCCCGTAACGCTCCCCGTGCGCGCCCGGGGCAGCTAATCCTGACGGTCTGGCAAAACCGCGCCCAGCAATTGACGGGCCGCGCCGGTCACAACCTTCCCCGCGCGGGAGTCGCCTTTGACCAGGCTTTGCGAGAACTTCTTCGCTTGATCGAGTGTGATGTGGGGCGGTAACGGAGGGACGTCCGGATCTGTTTTGACTTCCAGCACGACCGGACGATCGGCGGCCAGCGCCTCGTCCCAGGCCGAGCCTAGCTTTTCGGGATCATCGACATAGACGCCCTTAAGCCCGATCATCTCCGCGAAGCGATGGTAGGGCACATTCGGGACGTCCTGCGAGGCGTCGAACTTCGGATCGCCCTCCATGACGCGTTGCTCCCACGTCACCTGGTTGAGATCCTCGTTATTGAAGACACACATCACCCATCGGCGATCGGACCACTCGCGCCAGTACTTGGCGACCGTAATGAGTTCGGCCATGTTGTTCATTTGCATGGCGCCGTCCCCGACAAGACCCACGACAGGCCGATCGGGATGCGCGAATTTCGCCGCGATGGCGTAGGGAACGGCTGCGCCCATAGATGCAAGACCGCCGGAAAGAGACGCCATCATTCCGCGGCGCATCTTCAAGTCTCGCGCATACCAATTCGCGCACGATCCCGAGTCGCTCGTCACAATCGCGTTGTCAGGCAAGCGCGGCGACAGCTCCCAGGCGACTCGCTGCGGATTGACGGGATTGGCGGGTTGCGTCGCCCGCTCCTCCAAGAGCTTCCACCAGCCGGCGACTTGCTTCTCAATCTCGGCGCGCCACTTTCGGTCTGCCTTCCGATTGAGAAGGGGCAGCAAAAGGCGCAACGTTTCCGCCGCGTCACCGACGAGATTGACCTCCATCGGATAGCGCAACGAAAGCATGTCTGGCTCAATGTCGATTTGAACGCCGCGCGCCTGACCTTCCTCGGGCATGAACTCGGAATAGGGGAAGCCCGAACCGACCATGAGAAGCGTGTCGCATTCCGTCATCAGAGCGTAGCTTGGCCTTGATCCGAGCAGTCCGATCGGCCCGGTCACGTAAGGCAGATCGTCCGCTAGTGCGGCCTTTCCAAGCAGCGCTTTGGCGACCCCGGCCCCCAGCTTCTCGGCGACCGCGATCACCTCGTCGGTCGCGCCCAGGGCGCCCGCTCCAACCAGAATTGCGACCTTCTCTCCCGCATTGAGCACTTCGGCTGCGCGGCGCAAGTCAGCTTCGAAGGGAGTGACCCGCGGCTTCGCGAACCCCACGCCTGACCGCAAAGTTCCGTGCTTGCGCGCCGGAGCCCGATAAGTTTCCTCTTGCAAGTCGTTGGGCAAAACGATTGCGGTTACTCGCCGATCGCCCAGTGCTATGCGAATGGCTCGGTCGACGAGGTGCCGGACTTGGGCGGGCGATGACGCTTGTTGCACGAACGCGCCCGCCACGTCCTTGAACATACTCACCAGGTCCACTTCCTGCTGATAGTGACCGCCAATCGCATCGCGGGACTGCTGGCCAACGATGGCAAGCACCGGCATGTGATCGAGACGCGCATCGTAGAGTCCGGTAATCAGATGAGAGGCGCCGGGCCCGGAGGTTGCGATGCACACGCCAAGCTCGCCGGAGAATTTGGCGTAGGCGCTCGCCATGAAAGCCGCCATTTCCTCGTGCCGCGCCTGGACGAACGCGACCTTGTCACGTGCCCGATTGAGCGCGCCAAACACCCCGTTGATTCCGTCGCCGGGGTAGCCGAAGACCTTCCGCACGCCCCATGCGTGCAGACGGTCCACAATGAAATCGCCGACTGTTTGGCTCATGTTGCACTCCCGCGAACTAGCTGAGTCGTCAGGCTGGGCGTTCGGGTGGCACTTCTTGCGGCTGCGGTGGCGTAATCACCTCAGGTCCCGGAGGAACGACGACATCCGGGCCCGGCTGGGGCAGGCCTGGACCCTCGTCGGGCTGCGGCGCTTCCGACGGCGTGGGCGGACGGACCACGTCGGGCTTGGGAGCGGGGATCGGTGGGTCCGGCTGTGGAGTCGTCAGCATGATGCAATCCGAACTCAGTGCGGCGTTATTCGTTCCAGCCGAAGCGATCACGAATTTGCGGCTTGCTGGGCCACTCCGCCGTCCAAGGCGCTTGGGACCGCACCTTGCGCGGTCGAGAAGGGCGCTAGTCTGACCACTCCCATTCCAGAACGCCTTGCCGGCCAACGACCTCCGCCACTACCGGAGGGAGACTGCGTTCCTCACGCAGCGCCAAGCGGCGAACGGAACAGCGGAGCTCTTCGACACGAGCAACCGCGTCCTGCTTGACAGCGAAACTGGAGATTTCCAAATCGGCGTCCCGGAGCGTCGATATTGCCGCCGCCACATCGTATTCGCCTACCTTCCACTTGAGTCGCAGGCGCGAGGCTCGCTCTTGTTTGAATTTCCGCTCCAGTATTTTCAACGCGCGCAGAATGAGAAGGCCGAGAACGCCGCCCACCACGCCAAGGCCAATCTGCCCGCCGCCGAAACACAAACCAACCACGGTTACGAACCAGAGCGTGGCGGCGGTCGTGACACCTTGGACGCCCTCGCCGCGTTTCAGGATGGCTCCGCCGCCGATGAAGCCCACGCCGGTCAGAATGCCGAGGGGCAAGCGCATGACGTCAAGCTGGACAAAGGAACCGGAACTCTTGCCGACGGTATTCATCAGCCAGTTTGCCTGCAGCATGGCGAGGCAAGCCGCCAAAGCCACGAAGAGAACAGTTCTCAGCCCCGCCGAATGTCCCTCCACGTCACGATCAAAACCGATCGCTCCGGCCGCCAACACAGTGAGCGCGATGCGAAGGGCGATATCCGCCCACGTCAAGCTCAAAGTCATGGATCAGTCGACGCGGCCTTCAGGCTGCGTCCGTCCTCCCTCCATGACAGTCGGCGAGCCGTCGCCGAGCCGGTTGTAAGCTGATCCGAGGACTTCGATCCGGATCTCGTGACCGGTACGCAAGTCCCCCGCCGCTTCAGCGACCGCAACTTCGTAGGCGGCTTCCTGCGAAACATAACTCATGCCGGGCTCGCCGTCGCGAGTGACCAACCACTTTTGGCCACGAGGCGCCACTTTGTAGGCTATCACGGGCATTGCTTGTGTCCTTGACTTCTCCCTTGGTCGATAAACCCCGGCGCCGCCCGAAGGGTTCCCTTTCATGCCCACGTGCATGCTCCGGCGGGTCCGCTACATGGGGCCTGCAAGCGGTTCGAGGAACAAATCGCCTACAAGACGACTTCATGACGGTCCTTCGAGCGCATCTTGGAACGCGGCATGGACAGCGCATTGTCCTCCGAGAGAGTTGTCTGGATCGAACTGATCGCGGACGCCCTGGTCGCGGTGGTGAAGTTGTGCGCCGCGCTCTTCACTTTTCGAGCGCGTCGATGGCGGCTGAAGCCGCCCATTCCATTGTTGACGTCGGAAGCGGCGGCCTGATGCTTTACGGCTATGGCCGTTCACGACGCGGCCCCGACACGCGGCATCCGCTCGGATATGGGCGAGAGCTCTACTTCTGGAGCTTCGTCGTGGCTCTTTTGTTTTTCACGCTTGGCGCAGGCTTTTCGATCCTTGAAGGCGTGCGACGGATGATCGATCCGGCCGATATTCGTTCGCCCATCGTGATCTATATCGTGCTCGCGGCCGAAGCGCTTTTCGACGGCGTGTCGTGGGTAGTCGCTCTCAAAGCATTCCGCGCGGCGAAGGGAGATCTTAGCTATTGGCAAGCGGTGAAGTCGAGCAAGGACCCTCCGAGCTTCATCGTCCTTGCTGAGGATACCGCGGGGCTTGTAGGCATCGCCGTCGCGATTGCCGGTACGTATATGGCGACAAGTTTCAACTTTCCTGTTGCCGACGGGATCGCGTCGGCGTTGGTCGGCCTTGTGCTCGCAACGGTTGGCTGGGTTTTGGTGCGTGAAAGCAAGGGGCTGCTGATTGGCGAACAAGCCGAGAGCGAACTCTCCCAATCGATTCTTGCTCTTTCTGAAAATCAAGACGGTGTCGAAGGGGCGAATGGCGTCATCACGACACATCTTGCGCCCGACCAAATTGTCGTTGCCCTCAGCCTCGAATTCTCCGACGAACTGCGCACGCCCGAGATCGAGAAAGCGGTGCTATCGCTGGAAGCGAGAGTTCGCGAAAAGCATCCGGAGGTTGTCGCGCTGTTCGTTAAGCCTCAGAGCTCCGCGCTCTTCGAGAAAGCAATGCGTGCGACTGGCCGAGACGCTGCATTCGCACGCAATGCGTAGGATCGGCGAGACTATATGTGCGAAAACTTCGCTGTCCCGCGACCACCATTAGATAGAGCCGCCCTCAACCTTGGGCGGACGCTCGGTCGTCCGGCTAGCTCCGGTCGTTCCCAATGGTTATTTGGTCGCCTTTAAGAAGCGAGAGCGGCCATGCGGCCCTCGGGTGAGGTGACCGCTCCCGCTATTGAGCTGCACCTAGCTGAATCTGGTGATCGATCACGCTGCATGCTGTCGACCCGATACAAACCAGCGCTGTTGGAAACTCCGCCGACGTAAGAGGCTCCCGAGCCATCACATCGAAATCGCACTCCCTCTAGTCGCGTCAGTTGTCAGAGTCGTGTCAGTTCGGAGGAAATCCGGTGACGCCCGAGGTGACAATGCGGGGCAAAATGCGCGCGGGGTACTCCCGCAGCGGCCCCCTCGATTTCGAACTCGCCTCAACCAACAGCTAGCTCGCGATGCCGAAGCGCTCCACATAGACCGAGGCGCGCTCGCGCTCGCGCTCCGGATCGATCCCGAATTCTTCCGGACGGTAGCGGTTGGCGCCGTAGCCGCCATTTGGCGCATGTGCGACTTTAGCCGCCATTGCCTCCCGCGCCGCCCGCGAGAGCTCGAGGCCAAACGCATCGTAGATCCGGACGATCGTTCCGACCGGATCGGCGACGAGCGAGCGATACGTGACGTGCGCGAGCCGGGACCGCAGCGGAAAGGCCGAATCATCTGCGAGCTTGACCATGCGCCGCATTCCCTCCTGCCAATAGTCGGCCACTTTGCGGCCGATTTCCCGCCGGTCGATGGCGGTCGTGAATGGCGCGCGCAGGAGCTCGGTCAGCCGTGCGGCGGAGGCGAGCACATGACCGGGGTCGCGGTGCACGAGCACCAGCATCGCATCAGGGAACATGCGGCTGAGCGCATCAAACGAGAACACGTGTTCGGGCGATTTCAGGATCCAGCGTCGCGGCGCCGCGCCCGGGCCCTGGAGATGACGGAGAAACCGCGCCAGGAACCGGTAGCCCTCGTCATACCCTGACGCGTCGAGCCAGGCGCGATAGGATGGGGCGCGATACACGTCATCGAAGCGCGGGCTGCGGAACACCTGGCTTGTGAACTCGATGCATTCCTCCGGCGCGTCCGCCTCAATCGGATGCAGACTCCTGATCCCGGGCGAGAGCCGGTTGAAGATCCGGAGTTGCACCTGCGCCTTCCGGCGCCCCGCGCCGAACTCGGCCGCGCGATGCTTGGGATAGGGATAGATCGCCTCCCAAATGCGCGGGGCGCGGTTGACGGGGTCCTCCGCCAGCAATCCATGCAGGAAGGTCGTGCCGCTGCGCGGCAGACCGGCGATGAAGATCGGCGGCGCGAGCGTCCGGGTCGGGATCGCGGGATCCTCGCGCTCCGCGTCCGCAAAGATCAGAAGCGTCGACAGCATTCGTTTCAGGTCCCAACCAGCCGCGAGACGCCCGAACGGCGATAGCGACGCCTCCTTGTGGAGGCTCGAGGTAAGTGCGGCGAGCGCTTCGTTGAGACGCGGGTCGGCGAGGGGCTTTGCGTCCAGGCCCGTGGCCCTGGCTGCCGCGGCAATCAACGACTCAGCCGCGAGCCTCGTCTCGTCGTCGCCAAAAAGAGCGCCGGCGATCCGGTTCATTCCCCAGGCTATCAAGGCGCGGCCGTCGGCCGAACGCCGCCATGCGCGGTTCCGCGTTTCTGCGGCGCGCGCTTAAACGCACTCGATCGACAAGGCGACGCGGCGAAACCAGAATAAACGCCGGCAAAAGCGAGACGAGGCGCCGCCATCAATACGAGCTCCAATCGTGACAGGGGCGCCAGCGAACGGGACCCAGGGTCCAGGGACTCGGACGCCAGGGCCGCCGACCGCCTCAAGCTTCCAAGCGCGTGGTCTCGTCCCCGCATCAGCCGACCGGGTCGAGTTCCTTCATGTCCCCAAAGAACCGCGTGATCGACCCGGGATCCGAGACGCCGATTTTCGCCGAGATCTTCCACTAACCTCGAACGACACGATGACGGCGCGGTGACACTTTGCGTACCGTTTTGCGACGACAGCCCGCGTGGACGACGGCGAGATTCATCGCCCGGCCCCCTCGCAAATTGGCGAATGTGAGTGGCGGCACTTGCTTCCGCCTGCTATTTCCAGGTTTGCAGACTCTGGTCTAGCCGCGCACCGAACCGGACCGGAACATGAATTATGGTCTCGAACAGATTGGCGCACTCACGATGGGGTGGCTGTCGCTGCTTTTCATCGCCGCCAGCGTCTTTGGCTCAGTATGCGCCTTGGGCGCCGCATGGGCGGCGCGCTGGTTCGTCCGGCAGCCGGCGTCCCTGCCTCCAACAAGGTGGCCGGATGTCTCGATCCTGAAGCCGCTGTATGGCGCCGAAGCGCAACTGTCCGAGAACATCGAGACCTATTTCCATCAAGATTACGCAGGCAAAATTCAATTCGTTTTCGGCGTCCAGGACCCGGACGACAGGGCGATTCCGGTCGTCAAATCGCTGATGCAGCGCTATCCCCAGCTTGATCTTCACCTCGTTGTCAACGGCGCCGCGCACGGCGCCAACCGTAAGGTCTCCAACCTCATCAACATGGGGCAGATCGCGCGCCACCCGCTCATCGTCATTGCTGACAGCGATGTGGCGGTTGGTCCAAATTACTTGCGAACGTTGGCGAGCGGCTTGGCGCAGCCCGGCGTGGGCGTGGTCACTTGTCTCTATCGCGGCCTGCCGGGCGGCGGCTTCTGGTCGCGATTGTCCTCCATGGCCGTGGATGATCATTTCCTGCCCGCCACGATCCTTGGGCTCGCGCTCGGCCTGGCGCGGCCGTGCCTCGGCGCGACCATCGCTGTATCCCGAGAAACCTTGATCCGCATCGGGGGCTTCCAGACGGTCGCAAACCAATTGGCCGACGACTACGCCATCGGCAAGGCGGCCCGCCAGGCCGCACTTCGAGTCGTCGTTCCCCCAATGCTGGTGGCCCATACATTCGAAGAAAATTCGCTGAGCGATGTGCTTCGACATGAACTGCGTTGGGCGCGGACGATTTTCACCGTCGATTCACTCGGATATATCGGCAGCAGCCTCACCCACGCTTTCCCGTTGGCGGTCATCGGGGCGGCCCTCCGCGGGTTCGACGGGTGGGGACTAGCGGCTGTTCTCGGCGCCTTGACGTGCCGGCTGTTCTTGAAATATCGGCTCACGCGCGAATTTGAATTGCCAAATCCCAGCTATGGGCTCCTTCTTGCTCGAGACATGCTTTCGTTCGCGATTTATTTCGGGAGCTTCTTGTCCCCACGCGTCAGCTGGCGCGGACAGGATTTCACTGTCGCGCGGGACGGAACGCTGCTGGCGACGGCCGAGTCGCGAGTCGGTTCCGCTTCTTTCGGAAAGGCGATGAGGTAATGCGCACCCTCTTTCTTCAGGCGCCGTCCTTCGATGGGTTCGACGGGGGCGCCGGCGCTCGTTACCAGACGAAGCGCGAGGTCGCGTCCTTCTGGTACCCGACTTGGCTGGCGCAGCCGGCCGCGATGGTGCCGGACAGCAAGCTCATCGACGCGCCGCCGCATAACACCTCACTGGCTGAGGTTGTGGCCGAGGCCCGGAATTTCGACCTGGCCGTCGTGCACACGTCAACGCCCTCCTTCGCGTCGGACGTGAAGGCGATCACGGCTCTCAAAGACGCCAATCCCGCGCTGAAAGTCGGGTTGATCGGCGCCAAGGCGGCGGTCGACGCCGAAGGAACGCTGAAAGCCGCGCCCGTCGTCGACTTCGCCGCGCGCAACGAATTTGATTTCACCATCAAGGAGGTTGCCGACGGGCGGGATTGGAAGTCGATCCTGGGACTTTCTTATCGGGACGCCAATGGCCGCATCCAGCACACGCCCGAGCGGCCGATCCTGGAAAACATGGACGACTTGCCCTTCGTCACGCCTGTCTACAAACGCGATTTGGATATCTACAAATACTTCGGCGGCTATCTCAAGCACCCCTACATGTCCTTTTACACCGGGCGCGGCTGCAAATCGCGCTGCACTTTCTGCCTTTGGCCACAGACCGTGGGCGGGCATCGCTACCGCACCCGGTCGGTCGGCCATGTGATCGAGGAAATGAAGTGGGCGAAGAACGCTATTTCGGAGGTCAAGGAATTTTTCTTCGACGACGACACATTCACCGACAACCTGCCCCGCGCTGAGGCAATTGCGCGAGAGCTCGGCAAGCTCGGCGTTGTTTGGTCCTGCAACGCCAAGGCCAATGTGCCGCGCGCCACGCTCAAGGTGCTGCGCGATAACGGCCTCAGGCTCCTGCTGGTCGGCTATGAGAGCGGCAACCAGCAGATCCTCCACAACATCAAGAAGGGCATGCGGGTCGATGTCGCCAAGCGGTTCGCCAAGGATTGCCGCGAGCTTGGCATCAGGATTCATGGCACGTTCATCTTGGGGCTGCCCGGCGAGACGCAGGACACGATCAAGGAAACGATCGAGTTCGCCAAGGAGGTCAATCCGCACACGCTCCAGGTGTCGCTGGCGGCGCCCTATCCAGGGACGTTCCTATATAAGCAGGCGCTGGAGAATGGCTGGCTCGACGACGCCAACGGGGATTTGGTGAACGAGGACGGCCGGCAAATCGCCCCTCTGAACTATCCGGGCTTGAGCCACACCGAGATTTTCGATTCCGTCGACACCTTCTACCGTAGCTTCTATTTCCGCCCGAGCAAGATCGCCTCGATCGTCGGCGAGATGGTCAAGAGTCCGGAAGTGATGAAACGACGCCTTCGCGAGGGTGTGGAGTTCTTCGGCTTCCTGCGCGAGCGGCACGAGACGGCGCACTGAACTATCTTATCGTCACGGCCGACGACTTCGGTCTCGCCGACGAGGTCAACCAAGCCGTTGAGCGCGCGCATGTCGGAGGAATCCTCACCGCGGCGAGCCTGATGGTCGGGGCGCCGGCGGCGGCCCGGGCTGTAGAGCTAGCGCGCCGCTTGCCGAAGCTTGCTGTCGGGCTGCATCTGGCGCTGGTCGACGCCGCGCCGGTGCTGCCACCCTCGGCCGTCCCCGATCTGGTGGACGGCCGCGGCCGCTTTCGGAGAAATATGGCGCTCTCCGGCGCCGCGATGTTTTTTCTGCCCCATGTGCGCAGGCAAATGCGGGCGGAGATCCGGGCCCAGTTCGAGGCCTTCCGTGCGACCGGGCTCACGCTTGATCACGTCACCGCGCACAAGCATTTTCACCTGCACCCTTCGATTCTGTCGGCGATCCTCGAGATGGCGAAGGAATTTGGGGCGCCGGCCATTCGCGCGCCGGTCGAACCTCAGGACGTCCTGGCGCGGATCGACGGCGCGCGGCCTGGCTTAACGGCCTCTGCGTTGGCCGCGTTGGCGCGCATTCAGCGCGCCCGTCTCAAGCGGGCTGGCGTCGCCGCGCCTGATCAAGTCTTCGGGCTCGCCTGGAGCGGCGCCATGACCCCTTCGCGGCTTGCCGACCTGATCGGGCATTTGCCGGAAGGACTGACCGAAATTTACACGCATCCCGCGACCTCCTCGGACTTCGCCGGAGCTGCGCCGGGCTATCGTTACCAGGAGGAACTGGACGCACTGACGTCGCCCGAACTTCGGCGGCAAATCGCCGCGACTGGCGTTGCTTCCGGCGGCTTCTCAGACGCGCTAAGCTTTCGCCGTCAGTGAACGAGCGAGGAGGCGACGATGGCGGTTGCTCAAACGGAGATCGTGCTTAGCGCCGCGGCGCCAGATTTCCGGCTGGCGGCGACGGACGGCCGGACTTATGCGCTCAAGGACGCGGCTGGCGAGAAGGGGACGGTCATCGTCTTCATCTGCAACCACTGCCCCTATGTGAAGGCGGTGATCGGCCGGCTCACCGCCGACGCGCGCCTGCTGATAGGAGAAGGCGTGGGCTTCGCCGCCATCTGCTCGAACGACGCGGCAAGCTATCCCGAGGATTCCTTCCCACGAATGGGCGAATTCGCCAGAAAGCACGATTTCCCGTTCCCCTATCTGCACGACGAGACGCAGGACGTCGCGCGCGCTTATGGCGCCGTCTGCACGCCCGACTTCTTCGGCTTCGACCGCGACTTGAAGCTGAAATATCGCGGCCGGCTTGACGAGGGCCGCACGACGCCACCGCCTCCGAACGCGCGGCGCGAGCTTCTGGAAGCCATGCGCGCCATCGCCGCCGACGGCCCGGCGCCGGCGAACCAGCTCCCGTCGATCGGCTGCTCGATCAAGTGGAAGCCGGGACGGGGGTGACGGCGCCGCTGCGGGCCGCAGCGCCATTTTCGAGTCCGAATCGAGCCTTTTCAATTGCTTGCGGCGCCATTCCCGAGTCGCTCGGCGATCGGGACGGCGACGCCGGCGAAGTTTGCGCCGGCGGCGCGCGGGCAGGCGGACCTTCGGGCGCGGTCGGATATGGGAATTGGCCCTCCTCTTTTCTTTTCCCAGAAATAGTAATCAATGGTGTTCCTAAATATGCAAGAAAATATTCGCTCTTGTAGCGTTAGCTGTTGGCCAACCTCTTTGCGGCTGCCCGTCTAAGCCCGTGTCGTCATGGCCGGGCTTGACCCACGGCTGTCCGGTACGTGTTTTGCTT
>DASXXT010000386.1:0-6606 GCA_036502965.1 Roseiarcus sp.
GCCGTAGAAGCCCCACGTCCCTAAGCCACGATCCCGGCCTCGGCGATCACCCCGAGACGCTCGCCGGCGTAGACTTTTTCCCTGAGCGGGCGCCACCACCACTCGTTGTCGAGATACCAGCGCACCGTTTTTTCGATCCCGCTCTCGAACGTCTCGTGCGCGCGCCAGCCGAGCTCGCGCTCTAACTTGGCGGCATCGATTGCGTAGCGGAGATCGTGCCCTGGCCGGTCGGCGACGAAGGCGATGAGGGATTCATGCGGGCGCGCCATCGGACGAAGGCGATCGAGGATGGCGCAAATGCGTCGCACCACATCGATGTTGCGCCGTTCGTTGCGGCCGCCGACATTGTATTTTTCGCCGATCCGACCGCGCGACACGATCACATCCAGCGCCCGCGCGTGGTCTTCGACATAGAGCCAGTCGCGCACGTTGTCCCCCGCGCCATAGACTGGCAGCGGCTTGCCGTGGATGGCGTTGAGAATGATCAGCGGAATGAGCTTCTCGGGGAAATGATAGGGGCCATAATTGTTCGAGCAGTTCGAGATGACGGCCGGGAAGCCGTAAGTTCGCGCCCAGGCCGAGACCAGGTGATCCGCCGCCGCCTTGGAGGCGGAATAGGGTGAACTTGGATCGTAACGTGTCTCTTCGACGAACGCGCCCTCGTCCTCGAGCGAGCCGTACACCTCGTCCGTCGACACATGCAGGAAACGGAACGCGTCCCGCCGCTGCGGCGGCAGCGCTTGCCAATAGGCTCGGGCCGCCTCCAGCATCGAGAACGTGCCGACGACGTTGGTTTGGATGAACGCATCGCCGGCCATGATCGAGCGATCGACGTGACTCTCAGCGGCCAGATGGATGACCTGATCGGGAGCGAACGTCTCGAACGCCTCGGCGACCGGTCGTCGGTCGCAAATGTCGACCTTGCCAAAGCGATAGTTCGGCGCGTTGTCGATCATCGCCAGCGACTGCAGATTGCCGGCATAGGTGAGCGCGTCCAGGTTGAGCACCGAGGCGCCGTCGGCCACCAGGCGCCGGCACACCGCCGAGCCGATGAATCCTGCGCCGCCGGTCACAAGCACTTTGCGCTGCATGAGGGCTCCTCAGTATTTCACATTGCCGGTCCGGTGGGCGGCCCGTCCCAATGATCATGAGAGAAGACGGGCGCAACAACCGGCCACCGACTGGCGCCATTCCGGCAACTTAAAGCTGTATACGCGAGTGAGCTTTTCATTGTCGAGGCGGGAATTGGCCGGCCGCCGGGCGGGGGTCGGGTAGTCGGCGGTGGCGATGCGCTTGACGTGGGTTAAGCGCCGGCCCCGCCCCGCGGCCTCGCGGAAGATGGCCTCGGCAAAATCCGCCCAAGTCCCCTCGCCCGAGCCGGTCAGATGAAAGACGCCTCGTAACGCCGGCGAAGCGTCGTCCTTCACCCTGCCCGCGATCGCGATCAGGGCGTCGGCGATGTCGAGCGCCAACGTCGGATTGCCGCGTTGATCGGCGACAACGCCGACCTCGTCGCGCGTCTCGTTGAGCCTGAGCATCGTGCAGACGAAATTCGCGCCGAACGGGCTATAGACCCAGGCGGTGCGCAGAATGACGCTGTCTTCGCACCGCTCGGCGACCAGCTTTTCGCCGGCAAGCTTCGAGCGTCCGTAAGCCCCGGTTGGGGCGGTCGGATCGTCTTCCCGATAGGGCCGGTCAAGCGCGCCGTCGAACACGTAGTCGGTCGAGAGATGCAGGAGTGGAACGCCGAGCCGCGCCGCGGCTTCGGCCACATGCCCAGCGCCGTCACCGTTGACGCGGGTCGCGATAGCCTCCTCGGCCTCCGCTTTGTCCACCGCCGTATAGGCGGCGGCGTTGACCACGACATCCGGGCGCGCCGCTTCGAGTCCCGCAACGACGGCGGCGCGGTCGGTAAGGTCGAACGCCGGGCGACCGAGCGCGACGACTTCGGCCTTCGGCCCGGCGCGCTCAAGCAACGACGTCGCCACCTGGCCCTTTGAGCCGGTGACAGCAATCCGCATCATTCGAACAGTTCCGGCGCGTCCCTGAGCCGCGGCCACCGGCGATCCTTGTCCGACAGAACCGGGCCTCCGCCCAGCGACGGCCAGGCAATGCCGATCGCCGGATCGTCCCAGGCGACGCCACGGTCATGGGCGGCGGAATAGGGCGCGGTCGTCTTGTAAAGAACCTCGACATCGGACTCTAAAGTCATGAAAGCGTGGGCAAATCCGATCGGGACCAGCAATTGACGCCAATTTTCGGCAGAGAGCTCGACCGCGACATATTGGCCGAAGGTCGCCGACGAGCGGCGAATGTCCACCGCGACGTCGAGAATCCGGCCACGCGCGACGCGCACCAGCTTGGCTTGCGCGAATGGTGGCGTCTGGAAGTGCAGCCCGCGCAAGGTGCCCGGCGCCGCCGAATAGGAATGGTTGTCCTGCACGAAGGTGAATTCAAGACCCGCCTTGTCCCAGTCGCAGCGGTTGTAGAGCTCGGAGAAAAACCCCCGGGCGTCGCCGTTCTTCTTCGGCGTCACGATCTTGACCGCTGGAATAGCGGTCTCTTCCACCAGCATCACGCACCCCGTCATTCCGCCCGGCCGGGCCGGGCGTCGCTCTTCTGCCAGAAGCCGGTGTGCGCCTCCACCTTCAAAATCGCTAGCTCGCCGCCATCCCGCTTCTCCTTCACAGCCGTGCGCGCGCAAACTTCTGGAACGCCCTGGCGCGATGCGACAGCGCAACCGAGCCGTCAGCGGGAATTCCGTGCTTTTCCTCAGCGCTCATCTCGCCGAAAGTGCGGTCATGGCCGTCCGGGCAAAAGATCGGGTCGTAGCCAAATCCCGCGGTCCCACGGGGTGGGAAGACTAGGATCCCGTCCACCCGGCCCTCGAAAGCCTCATCTGCGCCATCCGGCCAGGCGAGCGCCAGCACGCTAACAAAAGCCGCCCGCCACGGCCGCGGGGCGGCGCGCGCTTCAAGTTCGCTCTCCACGCGGGCCATGGCGGCGCGGAAGTCCCTTTTCTCGCCGGCCCATCGCGCCGAATAGACGCTTGGCGCCCCGTCAAGCGCCTCGACGCAAAGCCCGGAATCGTCGGCGAGCGCGATGACCTTTGAGGCCTGCGCGGCGGCTCGCGCCTTCAGCACAGCATTATCGCGGAAGGTCGACCCGGTCTCCTCCGGCTCCTCGAGACCGAGCGCCGCAGCGCCGAGCGGGAGGATACCGAAGGGTTTGAGCAGCTCTTCGATCTCGCGCAGTTTGCCGCCATTGTGGGTGGCGATGACGAGGCGGCCGGGGAGGCGCGCGCGTTCGCCTGTGCTTCGGACCTCGCCGCTCACCGTGCGACGACCTTATAGCGCTGCCCGGGAACGAGAGCGGCGCCTCGCTCCAGGCCGTTGAGAATCAAGAACTGATCGAGCCATTGCGGCAGGAAGCCCATCCGCGCGGCGAGCGTTTCGGCGGTGTCGCCGTTCGCCGCCTCGACGATCTTGATCTTTTCCGGCGAGGCTACTGCCGAGTCCTGCGCGTTTATAAGACGAAACGAATCGAGCGAGGCCATGAATCGGGAATCGACGGCGGGCGAAAGATCGTGCGCGGCGAAAATGAGCCGATAAAGCCGTCCGTTCAGGCGCACGGCCCCGAGGCGGAAGCTCCACTGGTCGCCCTGAGCGACCGCCGTGGCGGCTTCCAGGCCGTCGATCTTCTTGGATTCGATCGATGTCGTCTTGACGCCGTCGATCCAGTCCGAGCCGATGGCGTTGGCGACCGGGGTCGACTCGGGGATAGCGATGCTGTCGAGGCGCAGCGCCTCGCCGCCCGTTTCGCCTACGCCGATCAGCGCAGCCGACTGATTGTCGAGCGTGAAGCCGTCTGGGGCCTGAAAGGCGAAACCGAGTTTTGGATGAATGAAGGCGTTGTCGCGCACCACGCCCTGGGATGGGTCGTCGCCGAAGGTGAGGCCGTCGATGGCGGCGAGATAGGCGTTGCGTCCGGTTTCGCCGGCGCCCGGCGGCCCGAATTGCCCAGCCGCTTCGGTCGCCTGGGCGACGCGCTCCGGCGTCGAGGGATGGGTCGCCATCATGTCAGGACGATTGGCGGAGCCAGCGCCCGAGACCGAAGCGCGAAGCGCGCTCCACTCGCCGAGCGCGGAGAGGAATCGAGCCGCGCCATAGGGATCATATCCCGCGCGGGCGATGGTCTTGATGCCGATCTGGTCGGCGGCGAATTCCTGCTCGCGAGAAAAACGGGCGATCGCAAGCTTCGAGCGCGCCTCAACTTCGTCTTGTGCTTGACGTTGCGCGAGCAATTGCGAGTTGACACGCGAGAATAACGCCGTTGTCTTTTCGAACTCGGCCCGCTGGGCCGCATGGCGCGCGGTGATATGGCCGATTTCATGCGCCATGACGGCGGCCATTTCCGACGTGTCCTCGGCGAGCGCGAGAAGGCCACGGGTGACGAAAATATCGCCCGAGGGCAGGGAGAAAGCGTTGACGACAGGCGAATTCAGCACGGTGAGGCGGTAGGATGGCCCCCCGGCGCCCGGGGGCGAGATTTTGGCGAGGACACCATCGAGATAAGCCTGGGTCGCGGGCACCGAGTAAACGCCGTCGAACGCGTCGATCAACCGCTTCCGTTCCGGATTCGACTTCTCGGCCGAAACGGGGCGCGGCGTGGGCGTCGGAGCGACGTTGACGCGCGCCGGCGGCTGATCGATCGAAGCACAAGCCGTTAAGCCCAGAGCCAGACCGGCCATAAGCGCTATCAGAGCGCGCCGACCGCGCCGGGACGCAAGCCCGCGTCCCAGATTATCCGGCTCGTCGCTCATGGATTCGGTTTCGCTTCTCCTGGCGCGCCGGCGCCGCGCGCAATCTCGATCATTGCCGGGTCAGCGACCTCGATTCTCGGACCGAACCGGTCATCGAGGGCGCCGCGCGCCCTGATCGTCTGTCCGACCAGCGCGCGGACCGGCCGCCCCTCTCGCGCCAAAGCCGTCTCCAGCTTGCGCCCGACCACGATCGTCGGACCATCGCGGGGGACAAGCTCAAGATAAATGCGCGACCGCCCGAAGCCAAGCCTTCGCACCATGCCTTCGATCACCACAAATCTGCCGTTCCGGCGGCGCAGCTCGGCCGAATTGGAGGATTGTATCACGACGAATTCAGGTTCGCGCCATATTCCCAGTTCCCCGCGGCGCGCTTTCTCTTCGATTGCGAGCCGCTCGGCGGCGCAGCTGCGGGTCTCGAACTCCGGCCGGACGCGAGCGTAGCCTGCCGTCAGCAGCGCCGCCGCGGTCGAGCCGGCGAACCCCTCGCCCGGATCGGCGACGACGAGGTCGCCGACCGTCCTGCCCCAGCGATCGGTTCCGCCGGCCAGCTGGACAAGGTCCGCGTCCCGGCCAAGCAGTCGTTGGCTTAAGAACTCACGCGCGCCCTTCGCGATTTCCGGCGCGCCACTTTCAGCAGTTGGCGCGTCCAGCCCGCCAAGCCGCACGATTCTGCCGTCGCTGAGCTCGATATCGAGGCGCTCGTCGACGCCGACCGCTTCAACGCGCCCGGCGGGGCGCCCGCAAGCCGCAAGGCAAGGGAAGGCGAGAACGATGGCCGAGAGCGCCGCGCAAGCGCCGGATAGCCGCCGCCTGGTGTGGCAGAATGATGCGGGGCTACGATGCGCAAAGCGAAAATTCATGCTAAGGGCATGCCGCGCTTGGGCTTGCCCTGTCCATAGGGGTTTTGGCCGCCGCACGGTTGATTCAGGTCCCGGTAGCTCAGCTGGATAGAGCACAGGTTTCCTAAACCTGGGGTCAGAGGTTCAAGTCCTCTCCGGGACGCCATAAAATCAAAGACTTAGCGGACAACAGCGGGATCAATGAGCCTCGGGGTACGGACAGGGTGCGGCCACATGCGCTCGCTTCCAGCGCATCGTCACGCCGCAGGAAGCTCGACGGCGACTTTCGCCTTCCCGGGCGTCCCCACGTATGAAGGCGCGGGGCGAATTATCTAGTGTTTTTGGGGCGGGCGGACCCCGCAGCGACGGCTAGCGGACCCCTAGCGGACCCCGGACACGCCAATGCCGGGATAAGATGGCGCCAGGGCTTGGCTCGCCGGGCCACGCGTGCGCCAATTGGCGCTCAGCCTCGATCCAAGCGGGCCGTTAAGTGAAAGGCCGCCCCGATCCTCCCCCCGGCAAAGGATGGCGGGTCGAGACGGCCCCCTCGCATTCAAGGGTGGAGTTAAGCCCCTTGAAGCGTCCCACGAACCGACCCATCGGGGCTAACTGAATGCGCCGAGCGCGTGGGGATTGCAGTGTCATCGCAAAAACCGACCCGAGGCGTCGACCGGGCCGCTGGGGGTGTTGAAACTGAGCACGTGGCGGCCGGGTCTGCCCATGGCTTTGACGAAGGACACTTTGCCGATCCACCGGATCATCTTGAGGCCATTGCTGTCGCGCTCTTCGACTTTACGCATCTCACCATCAGGCACGCTGTCGGCGCTGTAAGCGGTGGCCCGAGCGGCAGGGTAAATCATATCCTCGAACTGGTTCAGGGCCTCGCGCGGCAACCGACGCACCTGCACGTGTCGCAGTTCGTTGTCGCCGGGGATGAGCTTCTTC
>DASXXT010000387.1:0-13686 GCA_036502965.1 Roseiarcus sp.
CGCGGAGTTCCGACCATGCCGGTCGAGATCATGCTCTTGCCGCGCTGGTTTCCCTTCCATCTCGACAAGGTGTCCTATTGGGCGCGCACCGTGTTGGTCCCGCTGCTCGTGCTGCAAGCGCTGAAGCCGCGCGCGGCTAATCCGCGCGGCGTCACGATCGGAGAGCTGTTCGTCTCGCTGCCGGAGACTGTGCGCGAGTGGCCAAAGGGCGCGCATCAGGCGTGGCTGGGCGTGAAAATCTTCGGCGCGATCGACTGGGCGCTTAAGCGCGCCGAGCCTTTCTTTCCCGCGCCCGTGCGCCGCCGCGCGATCGACGCCGCCGCGGCGTTTGTGACCGAGCGCCTCAATGGCGAAGATGGTCTCGGCGCGATCTATCCCGCCATGGCTAATGCCGTGCTGATGTACGACGCGCTCGGCTATCCGCCCGACCATCCGCATCTGGTCGCAGCGCGCCGGTCGATCGAGAAACTGCTCGTCGTCGGCAAGGATGAAGCCTATTGCCAGCCCTGCCTGTCGCCGGTCTGGGACACCGCGCTCGCCGCTCATGCGCTGCTTGAAACGGGGGGTGAAGCTGGCTCGGAGCCGGTGCGGGCGGCGCTCGGCTGGCTCGCGCCGCTCCAAGTGCTCGACGTCAAGGGCGACTGGGCGGCCCGTCGTCCGGACGTCCGACCAGGCGGCTGGGCGTTCCAATACGCCAATCCGCACTATCCAGACCTCGACGACACCGCGGTTGTCGCGATGGCGATGGACCGCGCGGATCGTGGCGGCCTCACCGCCGCTCCCGACGCCCACTCGCCGGCCATCGCCCGGGCGCGCGAATGGATCGAGGGATTGCAGAGCCGCAACGGCGCATGGGCCGCCTTCGACGCCGACAACACCTATTACTATCTCAATCACATCCCGTTCGCCGACCACGGCGCGCTGCTCGACCCGCCGACCGCGGATGTCACCGCGCGTTGCGTCTCGATGCTCGCTCAACTTGGCGAGACGCGAGACACGAGCCCGGTTTTGGCGCGTGGGATCGACGCCCTTTTGGCTGATCAGAAGAAGGACGGGAGTTGGTTCGGCCGCTGGGGCATGAACTACATTTACGGAACCTGGTCAGCCTTGTGCGCGCTCGCCATCGCCGGCCAGGACACGCACTCGGAGCCGGTGGGGCGCGCTGTCGCGTGGCTTAAGCGGATCCAGAATCCGGACGGAGGCTGGGGGGAGAGCGGCGGCAGCTACAAGCTCGACTATAAAGGCTATGAACCGGCGCCCAGCACGGCCTCGCAGACGTCATGGGCCCTCCTCGGGCTGATGGCGGCGGGCGAAGCCGATCATTCCGCCGTCGCCGAGGGCATCGCCTATCTCGCCGCGACGCAAGGCGAGGACGGATTTTGGAACGAGCCCTTTCACACCGCCACGGGTTTTCCGCGCGTCTTCTATTTGCGCTATCACGGATATTCGAAGTTTTTTCCGCTTTGGGCGCTCGCCCGCTATCGGAATGTCAAGCGCGGCAACAGCCGCGCCCCCTCCTTCGGCATGTGAAGGCCGCCCAGGCAATGGCGCTCGGCTAAGCAGACGGCCCAAATCCGCGCCGCTTGCGCGAAAATTCGGCGCTTTGCTGTCGCAATCCAGTCATATATACTTCAAGTTTTCGTCACGCCTGTGGATAAAACGGGCGGACTCCGCTGACCCGTTCAGCGGGCGCCATGGGGATCACTGAGCGAATGCAAAAGAACATCAAGGTCGCCGTCGCTGGGGTCGGCAATTGCGCCAGCGCGCTGGTGCAAGGCGTGGAATATTACCGCAGCCGGCGCAACGCGGCGCTGGACGGCGTGATGCGCCAGACGATCGGGGGCTACCGCGCCAGCGATGTCGAGTTCGTCGGCGCTTTCGACGTCGACCGGCGTAAGGTCGGCCGGCCGCTCGAGGAGGCGATCTTCGCCAAGCCGAACAATACGCGCATCTTCCAAAGCTCGCTCCCGGTGTCGAATGTCGTCGTCCAGATGGGTCCCCAGTTCGACGGCGTGGCGCCGCATATGGCGGACTACGACGACGACGTCGCCTTTCGTCCCGCCGACCTCGAGCCAACCGACATCGCTGAGGCTTTGCGCAAGTCGGGCGCTGAGGTGCTGCTGTGCTATCTGCCCGTCGGGTCCGACAAGGCCGTCAAGCATTACGCGCAAGCCTGCCTCGAAGCGGGCGTCGCGATGGTCAATTGCGTGCCCGTCTTCCTCGCCTCCGACCCCGAATGGGCGCAGAAGTTCCGCGACGCCGGCTTGCCCATCGTCGGCGACGACATCAAGAGCCAGGTCGGCGCGACCATCGTCCATCGCTCGCTGGCGCGGCTGTTCGCCGACCGCGGCGTGGTCCTCGACCGGACCTACCAGCTCAACACTGCTGGCAACACCGACTTCCTCAACATGCTGGAGCGTAAGCGGCTCAAGTCGAAGAAACTTTCCAAGACCGAATCCGTTCAGTCGCAGCTCGACGAGCGGCTTGACGACGCGGACATCCATATCGGCCCGTCCGACTACATTCCCTGGCAGCATGACAACAAGATCGCCTTCATCCGCCTGGAGGGGCGCGGCTTCGGCGATGCGCCGTTAGAGGTCGAGCTCAGGCTGTCCGTGCAGGATTCCTCGAACAGCGCCGGCGTCGTTATCGACGCGCTGCGCTGCGCCAAGCTCGGATTGGAACGAGGAGTCGGTGGGCCGCTCGAAGCGCCGTCCGCCTATTATATGAAAAGCCCGCCTCGTCAGCTCCGCGACAGCGTTGCGCGCGACGCGTGCAACGCTTTTATTGACGGCGAGCCTTTCCATCTTCCCGGAGCGGCGCCCCGGAGCACAAGGGTCGCGGCCCGCGGCCGCTCATAGTGCAAGCGATCGAAACACTGCTGTTCGATTTTGGCGGTACGCTCGACTCCGACGGGGTGGCGTGGAAGGAGCGCTTCCATGCTCTTTATCGGGCCGAAGGACTGGACCTCTCCGCCGAAGCTTTTGCGCCGGCCTTCTACGCCGCCGATGACGCGCTTGTTGGCGCGCTTGCGCCCACAACCGGCCTCAAGGGGACGGTCGACGCGTTGACCGCCAATCTCGAGGTCGAACTGGCGCGCCGCGGCGCGGGAACCGGAGGGGGAGGTATTGATGCCGCTCGCGGCCAGCGTGTCGCCTCGCGTTTCCTATCCGAAATGTCCGCCGCCTTCGCCCGCAATGGCCCGGTCTTAAAGGCGCTAAGCGAGCGCTATCGGCTTGGCGTAGTATCGAACTTCTACGGCAATCTTGAAGCCGTGTGCGAGAGTGCGGGTCTGGCTCCCCTATTCGGCGTGATGACGGATAGTCAGCGCGTGGGCGTTGAGAAGCCGGAGCCGGCGATCTTCCGCGCCGCTCTTACAGCGCTGCAAGCGTCGCCGGAGACGACCGTGATGGTCGGCGATTCCCTACGCCGCGACTATGAGGGCGCACGGCGCTCTGGCATGGGTTTCATTTGGATCGCGACGGAAGACGTCCAGGCTGTTGAACGCGACGGCGCCGCGGATCGGTCCGTTTTCGCATCTGTGACTGAGTTGCCGAATCTCCTCGACATTCTGACATGAGCGGCGCGCCAAACTCTTTCCCCCTGCGCGGCGGCGTCATCGCGGCCGGTCATGGGACCCGCTTGCGGGCCGACGGCTATCGCGTCAGCAAGCCGATGACCCCGGTCGGCGGACAACCTCTAATGGACCACGCCCTTGATCGCTTTCGAGCGGTTGGCATTCGCCAGGCGGCGATCATCATCAACGAAGGCAGCGATGATTGTCGGCGGTGGCTCAGCGACCATGCTCACGATTTTGATCTCGACTTGATCGTGCGCACGACTCCGTCCTCATTCGCGAGCTTTGAGGTCGTCGCTGAGAGGCTTGCCGGCGGCCCGGCGGTCATCACGACGGTGGACGCTGTGATGCCGGTCGACGCCTTTCACCATTTTGTGGACTCGGCGGCCAGCTTTCCGGATGGCGCTGTCGTGCTTGGCCTTACCAGTCATGTCGATGACGAGAATCCGTTGTGGGCCGCTCTGAACGCGGACGGACGCGTTGTTAGGCTTGGCGGCGATCAAGGCAGCCATGTCACGGCCGGTCTCTATTGGCTTCCGGCGCATCGGGCCGCGGCGCCTGCGGCGCGCTTCGACCGCTTGCGTGATTATCTCAAATGGTTGGTCCACGAGAGTCGACCAGTTTATGGAGTTGTCCTGCCTCTCGTGTTCGATATCGATCGAGCCCATGACGTCGAGGCGGCCGAGCAAGCCGGTTTCCAGGGCTGGGCCGAGAACGCCGGCGTATGAATATGGGCCTCACCTGCGTGGGCGTCTTGCGCGAGCCCTCCCACTCCCCCGGGCGTATCGACGATGACGCCGCGATCATGGGGCGCGTTGGCGAGGTTTTGGCGGAGCGAGGCTTCAGCGTTGAATTGGTCGCCGCCGACGCCGCGATTGAAGCGCCCGTGGCCAACCTGTTCGTCATGTGCGAGCGCGGGACCGCTCTTGATCGCCTGGCGGCGATGGAGAAGCAGGGCTCGGTCGTCGTCAACGCCCCGGCCGCCATTCGCAATACCTACCGCCACCGCATGGTCCAGCTGTTCGCGCAGCATCGCGTGCCGGCGCCCACGAGCTGGATCGTCGCTGCCGACGCGAACAAGCCGCGGCCGGCCGACTGCGCTTGGGTCAAGCGCTACGATTTCCACGCGACGCAACGCGACGATGTCATGTACGCCGCGTCAGAGACGGGCTGGCGCGACGCCCTACGCGGCTTCGCCGAGCGCGGCATTCCGTTCGTCATCGCGCAGGAGCATGTGCCGGGCGATTTGGTCAAATTCTATGGCGTCCGGAACGGCGCGCGGACAAACGACGCCGGTTGGTTCCAATGGTTCTATCATCGCGATAAGGGAATGCTGGGTCATTCATTCGATCCGGCGCGCCTGAGCAAGGCCGGACTCGACGCGGCCGCCGCCCTCGGACTGGAGGTCTTCGGCGGCGATGCGGTCATTAAAGCCAACGGCGAGCCGATGATCATCGACCTCAACGCGTGGCCGAGCTACGCGCTTTACCGCGATCGCGCCGCGCAGGCGATCGCCGATTGCCTGACCGAGCGCTTCCAGCGGCGCCCTCGCTTGGTCGCCTCATCAAGGAATTGATCTTTTGAACGACGTCTCGCCCCGAAACAATGCGTCCAAACGCCGCGCTGTGCCCGGCCCCAAATCCAAGGCAATCTTTGATTATGAGGCCGAGGCCATGGCGCCGGGGCTGCAATCGATCGCTCTCTATTCGCAAATTGCCGTCGACCATGCCAAAGGCTGTGTCATTACCGATGTCGATGGCAACGAATATCTCGATTTCATTGCCGGCATCGCGATTGGCAGTCTCGGCCATTGCCACCCTCACTATGTCCAGCGTCTCAAGGAGCAGCTCGACCGAATCACCTTCGGCAGTTTCACCACCGAGATCCGCGCACATTTTCTCAATCTGGTGAGCGCGCAGCTGCCGGAGGGAATCACCCATATCCAGTTGTTCTCGGGCGGCGCGGAGGCGGTCGAAGCCGCCTTCCGGCTCGCCAAATCGGTCAGCAAGAAATTCGAGTTTGTCGGCTTCTGGGGCGGCTACCACGGCAAGACCGCCGGCGTGCTCGGCCTGCTCGGCGGCGGCTATCGCAATCACCAAGGCCCGTTTCCGCCGGGCATGCACCTTTCGCCTTACGCCAACTGCTACCGCTGCCCGTTCAATCTTGAATATCCATCCTGCGGCATCGCTTGCGCCGAGCATCTGCGCAACGTGATCACGAACGACACGCAAGGCGAGGTCGCTGCGATCATTATCGAGCCGATGCAGGGCACGGCTGGCAATGTGATCCCGCCGGACGAGTTCATTCACGCCGTGCGGGACATCGCGGATGAGTGCGGCGCGCTGCTCATTGCCGATGAAATCTTGACCGGCTTCGGCCGCACCGGAACGATGTGGGCCTCCGACCAATTCGGGCTTACGCCCGACATAATGACGATCGGCAAGGGGATTGGCGGCGGCTTTCCGTTGAGCGCGGTTGCTTCCTCCTTCGAGCGCATGTCCGCCAAGCCGTTCGGGGAGCCGAGCGGGAGCTCATCCAGCTATGGGGGCAATCCGCTCGCCGCCGCCGCGGGCCTTGCCTCCGTCGAAGCCATCCTTGATGAGAAGCTGGTTGAGAATTCCGCCCGGGTCGGCGCCAAGATGCTTGAGGCGCTCAAGGGACTTCAGGACAAATACCGCTTCATCGGCGACGTGCGCGGACGGGGTCTCATGATCGGCATCGACATGGTAGCCGATCGCAAGACCAAAGCTCCGCTCGATAGGACGATCACCCGGGCGCTCTTCCATGAGGCGCTGGAGCGCGGCCTCGTCACCATGTCCTACTCCAACGTCATCCGCATCAACCCGCCTTTGGTCATTACCGAGGATGAAGCGATGCGCGGGATTGATATTCTCGATCAGTCCTTCGCCGCGATCGCGCACCAGTTCGGGCTCGACTGAGAGCCGCGGAGTGCTCAAAGGCGCGTTCATCGGCTTCGGCAATGTCGCGGCCAACGGGCACTTGCCAGGCTGGCGCGGCCGCGACGATGTGAGCATCGTCGCTGCGACCGACGCTGCCGCGTCGCGCAAAGATGCGTTTCTCGCCGCCTGTCCCGATGGTCGGTGGCATGCGAGCGTTGACGATCTGCTATCCGGCGAGAGGCTCGACTTTGTCGATATCTGCGCGCCGCCGGGCGGCCATGCGCCGCTCATCGAACGCGCGCTTCGTGCCGGCGTCCATGTGCTGAGCGAAAAACCGTTGGTCACCCGGGTCGACGACGCAAAGCGCGTCGCCGCGGCCGCCGCACGCGCCGGGCGCGTCCTGCATACGGTGCACAATTGGCTTCAAGCGCCGATCTGCCGCAAGATTTCGGCTCTTGTTGACGAGGGCGCGATCGGCGCCGTGCGCTCCGTCCGCTGGCGGACGCTGCGGACTCAGCCGGCGATCGCAGTGAGTGCGGACGGCGTCGCGAACTGGCGCGTCGATGCCGAGCAGGCCGGCGGCGGCGTCCTCAGCGATCATGGCTGGCATGCGCTCTATTGCGTCATGCGTTGGGCCGGCGTTCCCAATGGGGTCGCCGCGCGACTCGAAACGCGCCGCTTTCACGAGCAGTCGTTGGAGGACACGGCGAACGTTGATCTGGATACGGCCTCCGGCGTCAGCAACATCTTTTTGACCTGGGCCGCCGACGAGCGCTCGAATTCGATTGAGATCGACGGCGATCAGGGCGAGATCCGCGTCACTTGCGACGCCGTGGTCTTGCAGTCGAGCGCGCAAGAGCGCTGCTGGACGTGTCCGCCGTCGCTGTCAGAGGGATCGCACCATCCCGATTGGTTCGGTGGAGTCGCCGACGACTTTGTGGCCGCGGCGAGAGGCGGCGCGAAGAGCAACTTGGAGGACGCGGTTTTATGCGCCCGGCTGATCGACGTCGCGCAACGGTCGAGCGCTGCGGGCGGCGTACGGCTGCCTTTGGCCTGATAGCCTGCGCGTTGCCCTTCCTTGCGGTCAGTCGTTTGCCCGGGGTTGGCGCGGGTCGCCTCATACAGGAACCAGGTCCGCCGCTCGGTCTCGTCGATCCAGACTTCGAGCAGGCTTGCGGTCGCGACGTCGCCGTACTCGTCGCACACGTCGTGGACCTCGCGCATTGTCGTCGTCAGGCTCTTATTGTCGTCGCGCAGCTCCGCCAGCATGTCCATTGGATCGACATAGTCGGCATCGTTGTCCAGAATACGCTGACGCCGGGCGATGTCGCCGATCGAGCGCAAAGTGGCGCCGCCGATCTTGCGCGCCCGCTCGGCGATCGGATCGGTCATGGCGAAAATCTGCTCGCCTTGCTCGTCGAGAAGCAGATGGTAGTCGCGGAAATTCGGACCGCTCATGTGCCAGTGGAAGTTCTTGGTCTTCACATATAGAGCGAAGACGTCGGCCAACAATCCCGCTAGCGCCGCCGAGATATCCCGCGTCGCCTCAGGCTTGAGGTCAGTCGGCGTGCCAAGGCGCTCGCGGATGTGCGCCTCCTTAGCCGTTTGCGCGTGGCTCTCTTTCGGCGATGTCGTCTTCGTCATTCCGAGCTCCTTGATGTCGTTTCCGCATCATCGTCGCAAAGCGCGGGCGTCGACCGATGAGCGAACTGCAACAAACGTTCTTCGCCACGCCCGCGCCTTAGCCTGATCGTCGCACGCCTCGCCGGCCGATTCCAGCCTGGGCTTTGGCGTTTCACTACCGCCGCTCGACCATCATCTCCTTGATGTGGATGATCGCTTTGGCCGGATTCAGGCCCTTGGGACAGGTCTGGGCGCAGTTCATGATCGTGTGGCAGCGATAGAGGCGGAACGGATCCTCAAGATCGTCGAGCCGCTCGCCCTGCGCTTCGTCGCGGGAGTCGATAAGCCAGCGATAGGCCTGCAGCAGGACCGCCGGGCCGAGATAGCGGTCGCCGTTCCACCAGTAGCTCGGGCATGACGTCGAGCAGCAGGCGCAGAGGATGCACTCGTAGAGGCCGTCGAGCTTGGCTCGTTCCTCAGGCGATTGCAGCCATTCCTTTTCCGGCGCCGGGCTGACGGTCTTCAGCCACGGCTCGATCGACGTGTGCTGGGCGAAGAAGACCGAGAGATCCGGCACGAGATCCTTGATCACCTGCTGATGCGGCAGCGGATAGATGGTCACCGGCGCTGCGACGTCGTCGATGCCGCGCGTGCAGGCGAGGGTATTAAACCCACCGATGTTCATCGCGCACGAGCCGCACACCCCCTCACGGCATGAGCGGCGGAAGGTGAGCGTCGAATCGATCTTGGATTTGATCCAGATGAGCGCGTCGAGCACCATCGGCCCGCAATCGTCCCGGTCGACGAAATAGGTGTCGATGCGCGGATTGGCGCCATCGTCCGGGTTCCAGCGGTAAATGCGGAACTCCGTCGTCCGCTTCGCATTGGCGGGCTTCGGCCAAGTCTTGCCCGGCTTGATGCGCGAGTTTTCGGGGAGGGTTAGTTGGACCATAGCGGCTTATCCATTCCCGAAAGATCTCCCGACCAGCGGGCGAAGCCTTAATACACCCGCGCCTTCGGCTCGATGTAGCCGATGTCGTTGCTCATCGTATAGGTGTGCACCGGCCGATAGTCGATCGTCACCGTCTGCTTCGCGGAGTCGATCCAGGCGAGCGTATGCTTCATCCAGTTGACGTCGTCGCGCTTGGGATAATCCTCACGCGCATGCGCCCCGCGGCTTTCGAGACGGTTGAGGGCGCCCTCCATCGTCACCACCGCCTGAACGATCAGATTGTCGTATTCGAGCGTTTCGATGAGATCGGAGTTCCAGATGAGTGAGCGGTCCGTCACCGAGACGTCGGCGCCGGCGCGCCAGGCGGCGTGAATCTTTTCCTTGCCTTCGACGAGCACTTCTCCAGTGCGGAAGACGGCGCAATTGTCCTGCATGACGCGCTGCATGTCGAGGCGAAGCGCCGCGGTCTGGGTCTTGCCCTTGGCCTTGCGGAACCGGTCGAGCCGGGAGAGCGCGAAATCGGCGCTGTCTTTAGCGAGCTCAGGTTGTTTGTCGCCAGGCTTAAGCATCTCGGCGGCGCGTAGCCCCGCCGCGCGGCCGAAGACGACGAGGTCGATCAGCGAATTGGAGCCGAGCCTGTTCGCGCCATGCACCGACACGCAGGCGGCTTCGCCCAGCGCCATCAGTCCCGGCACGATCGCGTCGGGATCGCCGTTGATCTTGGTCAGAACCTCGCCGTGATAGTTGGTCGGGATGCCTCCCATATTGTAATGGACGGTTGGCAGGACGGGGATCGGCTCCTTGGTCAGATCGACGCCGGCGAAGATCCGGGCGCTCTCGGAAATGCCCGGCAGGCGTTCATGCAGCACGTTGGGATCGAGATGGTCGAGGTGCAGGTAGATGTGGTCCTTGTCCTTGCCGACGCCCCGGCCCTCGCGGATCTCCATCGTCATCGCCCGACTGACGACGTCGCGCGAAGCCAGGTCCTTGGCGGACGGGGCGTGGCGCTCCATGAAGCGCTCACCCTCCGAGTTGACGAGATAGCCGCCTTCGCCGCGCGCGCCCTCTGTGATGAGGCAGCCCGCGCCATAGATGCCGGTCGGATGGAACTGCACGAACTCCATATCCTGCAGCGGCAGGCCCGCGCGCAGGGCCATCGCGTTGCCGTCCCCGGTGCAAGTGTGAGCCGAAGTGGCTGAGAAATAAGCGCGGCCATAGCCGCCGGTGGCCAGCACAGTGGTCTGCGCGCGGAACCGATGGATCGTGCCGTCGTCCAGCTTGAGGCAGACGACGCCGCGCACCGCGCCCTCGGCGTCCCGGATGAGGTCGATGGCGAAATATTCGATGAAGAACTGGCACTTCGCTTTCAGCGCCTGACCGTACAAAGTGTGCAGGATGGCGTGGCCAGTACGGTCAGCGGCGGCGCAGGTCCGCTGCGCGATGCCTTTGCCATAGTCGGTCGTCATGCCGCCGAATGGGCGCTGGTAGATCTTGCCTTCTTCAGTGCGGGAGAACGGCACGCCCCAATGGTCCAGCTCGTAGACCGCGGACGGCGCGTTGCGGCACATATATTCGATCGCGTCCTGGTCACCGAGCCAGTCGGCGCCCTTAACGGTGTCGTACATATGCCAGCGCCAGTCGTCCGGCCCCATGTTGCCGAGCGAAGCAGAAATGCCGCCCTGCGCCGCGACGGTGTGCGAGCGCGTGGGAAACACTTTCGAGATGCATGCCGCGCGCAAGCCGGCCTGGGCGCAGCCGACGCTCGCGCGCAGGCCGGAGCCGCCCGCGCCGACCACCACAACATCGAATGTGTGGTCGGTGATCGGATACGCCTTGCCCCCGAGCGCCGGCGCGCTCTGCACGGAAGAGCCATTGGTCGCCATGGATGTCCGTCTTCTTAAGGTTTGCTCAGGTAAACGCGACTTAAGGTTTGCTCAGGTAAACGCGACGCGCAGCGTCGCGTAGAGGCAGGCCAGCGCCAGAAGCGCGGCAAAGCAGGTGTTGGCGGCCAGCGCCCAGGCGCGCGACTGACCGCCGATATAATCGACAATGATGGAGCGCATGCCGAGCTCCATATGGACGATGCCTGCGAAAATGAAAGCCAGCAGCAGAATCGCCGGAATCGGGTGCGCGAGCTCCGCTCGCACGCCATTGTAATCCTTGCCCAATAGGTTGAGCATGAGCCAAACGAAGCCGAGCGTGAGCGGCACGAGCGCGACCGAGGTCACGTGAACGAGCCACGCCTCGGTTGTTCCCACGCGGGCCGAGCCAAGAAAGCGGACCTTGCCGAGCGGGGTGCGCAGATCGCTTGAATGATCGGCCAACGGCGTTGCTCCCTTACCGGACGGCGAGGCCTATGATCCACACGAGGACCGTCAACGCGAAGCCTCCGATCAGCGTCGCCCACGCCATCTGATCGCGCAACGGCGCGTCCAAGCCATAGCCTGCGTCCCACACGATGTGGCGAAGGCCGCCGACGAGGTGATGGAAGAGCGCCCAGGTGACGACGAACAGGACGACGCGCCCGATGAACGATGCGATGAAATCGGAGAAGACGGTGAAGCTCGAGGCGTCGGCGGACGCGGCGATGAGAAACCAGGCCAGCATTAGGACCCCAATGTAGAGGGCGGCGCCGCTCATCCGATGGGCGAACGACATCGCCATTGTCATGGTCGGACGATAGATGCTGAGATGCGGTGACAACGGCCGCGCACGGCGCGAACCAGGCAGAGCGTCGCTCGACGCCATAAGTTGATTCCCATTACTGTTGGATTGTGATTTTAGACCGCCCGGGTGAAGCCCGCAACGCTCGTCGTCTTCGCCCCCTTTACTTAGTGAGGTCTAGGGCGAATTTCCAATCATGCCGCAAGCGCCGCTTCGACTTCCTTGCGCGTCGGCGGATCCGAGCCCTTGCGCGTGCAGGTGATCGCCGATGCGGCCGCGGCAAATCGCAGCCATCTCTCCAGATCGCTTCGAGACGGAGAGGGGGCCTTCGCGCCGAGCGCATTGTCGCGGTCCATCGCCGACAACAGCGCAGACATGAAGCTGTCGCCGGCGCCGACGGTGTCCACGACCTCGACATGTGGCGCTTGAACCTCGATACGTTCCTTCCCGAGCATTGCGAGAGCGCCGCGCTCTCCCATTGTCGCGACACAAAATCGCGGGCCCGCCTTTGTCCAGGCGGCGAGGCTCTCCTCAATACTGCAGTCTGGATAAAGCCATTCGAGGTCTTCCTGACTCGCCTTGACCAGATACCCCAGCGAGACTTGGCGTTCAACGAGACGCGCCACCGAGTCACGATCCGGAGTCACGAGAGGGCGGATATTTGGATCGAAGCTGATTGTGGCATGCGGGCGCGCCGCAGTCAGCGCCGCGAGAACCGATTGCCCGTGGCGAGGCTCGACGGCGGCAACCGAGCCGACATGCAAGTGACGGGCGCCCTTTGGCCATTCGGTCGGGAAGGGCCAAGGGCCGTCGAAGGCTGTCGCGTCGAGGTAAAACGAATAGCGCGATCCGGTCTTGGCGGTGCCGCGCATGACGAAGGCGAGCATCGTCGGGCGCGAGTCACGCGCGATGTAGCCGAGGTTGACGCCGTTTTCGGCCAGGGAGGCCGCAAGCGCCTCGCCGTTGCCGTCCGCGGAAATACGCGAGATGAACGCTGTCGGCGCGCCCAGCCGGCTGAGTCCGATCGCGACATTGTAAGGCGAGCCACCGAGCACCGCGTCGTAGGCGCCCGCTTTGATTGGGTCCGGGATGAGATCGATCAGCGCCTCGCCGGAGATCAGGATCATTTGAATCGGTTTCCCCCGGATCGCCCCCGCGGGGCTTCACGCCATCGTATAGGCCGTCTTCACTGTCGTATAGAACTCCGCCGCGTAGCGTCCCTGCTCGCGTGGACCGAGGTTCGAAGCCTTACGGCCGCCGAAGGGCGCGTGATAGTCGACGCCCGCCGTCGGCAGGTTGACCATCGCCATGCCGACTTCAATGTTGCGCTTGAAATGCGACGCGTGCTTCAGGCTCGTCGTGCAGATGCCGGCGCAGAGACCGAATTCGGTGTCGTTGGCGATCGCCAACGCGTGATCGTAGTCGCGCGCCGGAATCATCGCCGAGACGGGTCCGAAGATCTCCTCCCGCGAGATGCGCATCGTGTTGTCGGCGTCAAGGAAGAGGGCAGGGGCCATATAAAAGCCGGGGGTGGCTCGATTGAGCCGTTCGCCACCGAGCGCCAGCTTCGCGCCTTCGCCCTGACCGACCCCGATATAGGAGAGATCCTGCTCGAACTGCGACGCGTCGACCACCGGCCCGATATGCGTTCCAGCTTTCAGCGCGTCGTCGACGACAAGTCCGCGCATCCGCTCCGTAAGCGCATCCGCGAAGCGCCGGTAGATCGGCTCCTCGACGATCAGGCGTGACGACGCGGTGCAGCGCTGGCCGGTCGAGAAATAGGCGCCGTTGACCGCGCATTCGACCGCATTCTTAAGATCAGCGTCGGCAAGCACGACGAGCGGATTCTTGCCGCCCATTTCGAGCTGGAACCGGCGCATGGCCTTTGCGCAGGCGGCCGCGACTTTGGCGCCCGTGGCGACCGAGCCTGTGAACGTAACCGCGTCGACTCTCTTGTGGTCGAGGATTGC
>DASXXT010000388.1:0-4348 GCA_036502965.1 Roseiarcus sp.
CGGCGTGTTCGGCGACGCCAAGATGACGACGGCGCTGCTCGACCGGCTCACCCACCGCTGCCACATCCTCGAAACCGGGAACGACAGCTTCCGCTTTAAGAACAGCTCGGCGAAGGCCGCCAAACCCTCGAAGGAGAAATCGAAAAGCTTGACGAACGCCTGACCCTCAAACCATCATCAAGCCGGGTCAGTTCTCAATGGAAATCCCGGGTCAGTTCTCGGCGGAAATCGACATGCGCAGCGCTACGATAGCGACCCTCGAGGCGTTCTCGATGTTCTCCAAGGCAACTTGGCGACCGTTGAGCGTGGCCGCTTGGAGCACGACAAGCCCCCTGCGTGGCTCGTTGAGCGGCTCCGCGCTGAGGCTGATGAGGTGCAGAGCGCGGTGCAGCCGGTGCTGATGGCTGCGTAGGGGGATGGCTTAGAAATCTGGATAGGGAGTGGCTTAGAAGGCCGCCTAACCCTATCCAGTTTTTTTCGTCTTTACAGTCACTTAGCCTATTTCACAGAAGTCTGGCGGAGGGGGCGGGATTCGAACCCGCGATACGGTTTCCCGCATACACACTTTCCAGGCGTGCGCCTTCAGCCGCTCGGCCACCCCTCCGTCGCGCGCCTTCATCAAGGAACGCGGGCGAGGGCGATAGCACCGCCTGCCACACAGGCGCAAGCAACGTCTTGTCTCGCGCCCCAAGCGAAGTTCGCGAAAATAAACGAAAGCAAATGAAAATAAGCGTAAGCAAAATAGCTTTCTTTTACTTACGTTTATTTTTTCGGATCGAGACTTTTCAACGGGTTACGAGCGATTCAAATAAAAAATTTCTCCCTTCGGCTTAGGCTCCTTTGGACCCTGTCCCAGACGCATTTCCATCCTTCTCCTCAACACCCAGCTCGCTGCCCCTGATCCGGCGAAGTGAAACATATAACATAAAGTTCTGTTTACTACAAGGAAATGTCGATTCCTTTGATCCAAGGGCGTTTCAAGGCGCTGAGTGCTGGATAAACGGCATTCGGAGGCTCGGCGAGGCTTTGGTGGACCGGGTCTTCGGGTGCGCCGGGCCGCGCGCCTCCCCACGTCAAGCGTCCGCGTTATGGGAGAGTGGCGGGGGGCGCGCCTAATTCGATATCTCGGCGATTTGCGCCTCGAACCAGGCGAGGTCCTTCTTCCAGCGGGCGTTGTCCGGCAATAGGGCGGTCAGGCGAACCATGATCCATGACTGCGCCGCAGTGCCGCCAACGCCTCGGCGACTTTTCCCATTCTTCTGAGCGCCTTCGCGATCTTTGAATGGGACACGGCTAGATCGCGCTGCCAGCCGGCATTGCGGGGATCGGATTGCGCCAGGCGGTCTATGATCGCGAACTTGGCGCGGTAGCACTTGAGCGCGTCCGCGAGCTCGCCCTGGGCGACCTGCACGTCGCCAATCTTTTCGTGCGACACCGAGAGTTCGCGTTGCCAAGCGGCGTTGCCGGGATCGGATTTCGCCAAGCGATCGACAATTGCGAAACCCTCACCATACGAAGTGAGCGCACCGACGAGGTCGCCCTGATCCACCTGTGCGATGCCGACAAAGGTGTGGAACGTATAGAGGTCGCGTTGCCAGCCGGCGTTGCCGGGATCGGATTTCGCCAGACGATCTGTGATCGCGAGGCCGTCGCGGAAGGACTTCAGCGCGCCCGCAAGATCGCGCTGCGCGACCTGCACCTCGCCGACCTTGGCGTAGGACACCGAGAGGTTGCGTTGCCAGCCGGAATTGCCGGGATCGGATTTCGCCAGCCGGTCTCTGATCCCCAGGCTGTCGCGGTAGGAGGTCAGCGCGCCGCCGGCGTCCCCCTGCGCAATCTGCACATTGCCGATTTTCTCATAGGACACCGAGACATCGCGCTGCCGCCCGGCATTGCCGGGGTCGGATGTCGCCAGCCGCTCCCTGATCGCCAGGCTGTCTCGGTAGGAGGTCAGCGCGCCGCCGAGGTCGCCCTGCGCGACCTGCACGTCACCTACCTTTTCGAAGGACACCGTGAGGTCGCGCCGGCAGCCGGTATTGTCGGGATCGGATTTGGCCACGCGGTCGATGATCGTAAGACTGTCGCGGTAGGATTCAGCGCCCGGGCGAGGTCGCCCTGCGACATCTGCACATCGCCAAGTCTGTCGAGTGATGCCGCGAGATCACGATCATTGCCGCTTCGAACAGCGGCGTCACGCGCGGCGAAAAAGGCCTCGGCGGCCTCGGCGAGCGAGCCTCGCGTTACCCAAAGATCGCCAAGCTCGATCCGTAGCCAGACGTAGTCCGGATCGAGCCGCGCGGCCTCCGCAAACTTAGCGCAGGCCGCGTCATAATTGAGACGCAACCGATCGAGGCGAGCCGCGTCAGCAAGGAAGCGCGCCTCCTCGCGCGCCGCCTCCTTACGCCTCCTACGGGCCGCGAGGCGGCCATCGTTGAACGCGGCGTCGGCTGCGTCGAGTTCGCCCTTGTCGATCAACGCCGAGGCGCGGGCGCGGATCGCCGAGAATTCCGGCGGGTCGTTGCGCGGCTTCTTGAGATCGGTTCGGAGCCGAATTAGCTCATCGGCGGCTGTGGCGAGGCGATCGGGGATTTCGGCTTCCGCGATCTCCGTCTCGCCCAATCGCTTCAGGACTTCGTGCAAAGGCGCTTCAGGAACGCCCTTTGCCTCGGCGGTCGCTCTTACCAGCAAGAAAATGCCGATGTCCGCAGCGACCTGCACCGCAAGCCGCGGCCAATTCTCGAATTTGGCGACGGTGTGCTTTGCATTCAGCGTCCGCGTCCAAACGTCCAGCAACTTGAGCTTGTCCGGGTCGCGCTCGACATATTTCGGCAGGATTTCAACGTCGTCAGCGCGCAGATAGACGAGGCAGGGTTTCTCGAGCCGAACGCCCTCCTCGTATTCGGCCTGCGAATAGGAGACTCCCAGCCCGGGAGGCAGGCTGCCGTATTTGAGCCAAACGATGACGACGAGGAGGTCGCTTTTGCGAACCTCGTCGAGGCACACATCAATCGGCCGTCCGGGCCGGGCGCCGAAGAACTCCATCGCGTTGTGCCGCTGTTGGACGCGGCGGACGGCGTCGAGCGCCGCTTCGCGCTCCTGCTCAAGGTCGTCGAAGGTGCTGCAGACGAACACAGTGAACGAATCGGACATCGGGTTTCCCCATGACCTATCGAACGCGACTGACGGCGGCCTTCGAACGGGCCTCGCCCTAATGGCAAGCATAGCCGTCATTGCGAGCGAAGCAAAGCAATCCAGGGGCCATCGGGCGCCTTACGGCCTCTGGATCGCCGCGTCGCCACAGCCCGTCGAAAGACGGCGGTCTTTCGACGCCCTATGGCTCCTCGCGATGATGAGTCGGTCGCCCCCACCACCGTCCTTTGGACGGTCCCCCTCCCCCGCTTCGCAGGGGAGGATGGGCTACCCGCGACGGTCGACGCCTGCGATCCTCCCTTGCCGCGAAGCGGCGGGGGAGGGGGACCGCGCGAAGCGTGGTGGAGGGGGTACGCCGCCGATGACAGCGACGAGCAAAGGACTCTAGACTCACCGTTGAGAGAAGCGGCGATCCGGCGGGCGAGACGATGCTGCGGTGACTGGATCGCCGCGTCCCGCCGGATCTAGACCAGATTGCCCTTGGGTGGACGCATTCCTGTGCCCCACCACCGTCCTTTGGACAGTCCCCCTCCTCCGCTTGCGGGGGAGGATACAGACGCCCGCCCCTCAGGCTCGCCCGGCCCCGAACAGGCCGACGCGGATCGCCTTCTCCAGTTCGAGGACCAGAATCAGGCCGATCGCGGCGAGCGCCGCCACGCCCATGTCGGGCCAGTCGATCGGACGCGTATCGTAAAGGGTTTCGAGCGGCGGCAGATAAGTGAACAGGATTTGCAGCACGACGACAGCGCCGACGCCGATCAAAAGCGCGCGCGTCAAGCGAATGGCGCGGAAGTCGAACGGCGCGCTGCGGCGGAGTCGGACGCTGAACAGGTAGGCGATTTCGAGTCCGACCATCGTGTTGACGGCGAAGGTCTGCGCGTGCTCGAGCTCCTCGCCGCGTTTCAGCGCCCAAAAGAAGACCGCGAACACCAGCACGCAGAACAAGGCCGAGACCAGCGCTGTTCGCCAAACCAGGAGAGACGAGAGAATGGGCGCGCGCGGATCGCGCGGCGGCCGCTGCATTACGCCCAGCTCGGCCGGATCGAAGGCGAACACAAGCCCCAGCGTCACGCCGGTGACCATGTTGACCCAAAGAATCTGCGCCGGCGTCATCGGCATGGTGACGCCCAAAAGGACGGAGGCCACGATCGCCATCGCCTGGCCGCCATTGGTTGGCAACGCCCAGCCGACCACCTTG
>DASXXT010000389.1:0-13526 GCA_036502965.1 Roseiarcus sp.
CTCGACCCCATAGAGCCGCACGTCGTCGTCCAGGAACGGGTGGAAGAGGCCGATCGCATTCGAGCCACCGCCGACGCAGGCCACCGCCGCGTCCGGCAGCCGGCCTTCGGCGTCCAGGATCTGCGCGCGCGCCTCGGTCCCGATGACGGTCTGAAAGTCGCGCACCATCACCGGATAGGGGTGCGGGCCCGCGGCCGAGCCGATGAGGTAGTAGGTGTCCTCGACGTTGGCGACCCAGTCGCGCAGGGCCTCGTTCATCGCGTCCTTGAGCGTCGCCGAGCCGCTGGTCACCGGCCGCACCTCGGCGCCCAGCAGCTGCATGCGGTGCACGTTCGGCGCCTGACGCTCCACATCGACCGCGCCCATGTAGACGATGCAGGGCAGGCCGAAGAGGGCGCAGACCGTCGCCGTGGCCACGCCGTGCTGGCCCGCGCCGGTTTCGGCGATGATGCGCTTTTTGCCCATGCGGCGGGCGAGCAGGATTTGGCCCAGCACGTTGTTGATCTTGTGCGCGCCGGTATGGTTGAGCTCGTCGCGCTTGAAATAGACTTTTGCCCCGCCCAGCTTCTCGGTCAGCCGCTCGGCGAAATAGAGCGGGCTCGGGCGCCCGACATAGTGCTTGAGTAGGTGATTAAGCTCGGCCTTGAAAGCAGGATCGGCCTTGGCCTCCGCGTAGGCCTTCTCGAGCTCGAGGATGAGCGGCATCAGCGTCTCTGGCACGAAGCGCCCGCCGTAGATGCCGAAGCGGCCGCGCTCGTTCGGGCCCTCGCGATAGGAGTTGGGCTTTTCGAGTTTGCTCATGTCAACCCACTCCCGCGGCGTCTAGCGCGAACGCGCGCCGGGCCGCAGCGACAAACGCCCTGATCTTGGCCGGATCCTTGACGCCGGGCGCGCTCTCGACGCCGGACGAAACGTCGACGCCGGGCGCGCCGCTCAGCGCGATCGCCGCCGCGACGGTGTCGGGGTCGAGCCCGCCGGACAGCAGCCAGGGAACGGGGGCATGAAAATCCCGCGTGAGGCTCCAGTCGAACGGACGGCCGTTGCCGCCGGGCAGCGCCGCGTCCTTCGGCGGCTTGGCGTCGATCAGCAGGGTATCGGCGACGCCCGCGTAGGCCTCCGCGGCGGCGAGATCCGCGCGCGTCGCGACCCCGATCGCCTTCATCGTCGGGCGCGTGCAAAGCTCCCCGATCTGCTTCACCCGCGCCGGAGTTTCGCTCCCGTGCAATTGCATGAAATCGGGCGACAAGGATTCGACGATGCGCTCAATCGTGTCGTCGTCGGCGTCGACGCTAAGCGCGACGATCTTCGCATGTCCCTGCGCCTGTCGTCCGAGAGCGCGCGCGGTCGCCCAGTCGATATGGCGCGGGCTTTTGGGGAAAAACACGAACCCGACCATGTCCGCGCCGGCGTCGAGCGCAGCGTCCAGCGCAGCGGCCGTGGAGAGGCCGCAAATTTTGACCACGGGCTTCATCGCGCGCTTCTTTCGGTCAAAGCGCCCCCGCTGTCAAAGGCTACCAAAAGCGACCTCATGCCTCAAGGAACCCGCGAAGCGGGTGTCCCGAAGGATAATCCAGCCAGCGTGGACTTCGCCAAAACTGGAGTGTCCTTCGAGGCCGCTTCGCGGCGCCTCAGGAAGAGGTCTGACCGCGCGGCTCACTCCTCCGCCTTACCCGCGGCGAGGTCGCGCTCGATGGCCTCGATTTCGCCTTGCGCCGCGGCCCGCATCTTTGCTTCTGCGTCGCGGTAAAGCGCGACGATCCGCCGCCCTTGATCGGTCAGCGACGCGCCGCCGCCTTTCGCGCCGCCGTGATGTGCCGAAACCACAGGCTCGGCGAACAGCTGGTTCAGTTCGTCGACAAGCAGCCAGGCGCGACGGTACGACATCTGGTGGGCGCGGCCGGCGGCCGAGATCGATCCGGTCTTCTCGATCGATTCGAGGAGCGCGATCTTGCCCGCGCCCAGCCGGCGGCCGAGCTCGAAATCAAGCCGGATCGTCAAACGAGTGGCCATCGCTCCTCCCTCCCGGCGACGCGCGCTTTTTGTAGGCGCGGTCGATAGCCCGTCGAAAGACGGGGGCCATCTTTCCGGACGCCCTTTGGACCGCGCTGCCGCGCTCCAAAGGGCGTTCATTAGAACGCCCGTCTTTCGACGGGCTATCGAGCGCGGCAGCAAGCGCCTCGTTTTTAGTTCGCGTGGGCGAACTCCCAATAGAGCTTGCGCGCGCGGCGGAAGAACGGGCCGGGCTGCAGGTCGCGCCCGTCGATGCGCCTGACCGGCGTCACCTTGCTATAGTTGCCCACGACGAAGATCTCGTCCGCCCCATCGAAATCAGCGAAACCGAGGGTCGCCTCCCGCGCGTCCACGCCGTCAGCGCGCAGGAGCGCCAGCACCCGCTGCCGGGTGACGCCATTGAGGAACGTCCCGTTCGCCATTGGCGTCATCACCACGCCGTCCTTGGCCATGAACACGTTCGCGGTCGCCAGCTCCGCGACACTGCCGAGCATATCGCACATTAGACAATTGTCGAAACCGCGCGCGCGTGCCTCGATCAGCGCCCGCGCGTTGTTGGGATAGAGGCAGCCCGCCTTGGCCTCGATCGGCATGGTGACGGCGAGCGGCTTGGCGTAGGGGGAGCGAGTGATCGAAGTGCCGGTCGGCGCGGGTATTGGCGCCTCGTAGATGCACACGCAGAAGCGGGTTGAATCCGGGTCCGGCGGCACTGTGGTCGCGCCGCTCCGTTCGGGCCAGTACATGGGGCGGATATAGAGTTCGGCGCCCGGGCTGAACTTCTTCATCCCCTCACGCGTAAGCTCGACCATCGCCTCGACGGTCATCGTCGGCTTGAGACACATCGCTTTGGCTGAGCGGTTGAGACGCGCGCAATGCTTGTCGAGATCGGGCGCCACCCCCTCGAAGGCGCGCGCGCCGTCGAACACGCTCGAACCCAGCCAGAAACCGTGAGTGCGGGGCCCGACGATCGGATGATTGCCCTCGAGCCATTCGCCGTCGAGAAAGGTGAAGGTTTGCGACCAGGCGGACATCGGCGTCGTGATCCATGGTTAGGGGACCGAAAATGGGCCCAGGCGGTAGGAGCCAGTTTAGTGGGGTTTGGGCCGGCCAGGCCAGCCCGAATCGGCGCAAGGGTCCGGTCAATCGAGCGGCGTGACCTCCGCAGCCTCAGCCCCGAGTCGAGCCGTCGCGTCGCCCATCCGAACGCCCGCGATCACGAGATCGGGCGCGATTTCGGCCAACGGGACGAGGACGAACGCCCGATTGAAGAATTCGGGATGGGGCAGCGTCAGCCGTTCGGTCTTGAGCGCAATGTCGTCATACGCGATGAGGTCGATGTCGATGACCCGCGGCCCCCATCGCTCCGTCGGCTCGCGGCCGAGTTCGACCTCCAGCCTCTTGACGCGTTCGAGCAGCGCCTCGGGCGCTAGGGTTGCCCGGCCGAGAGCGCAGGCGTTGACGAACCAATCCTGGTCGGTCTTGCCCCAAGGGGGGGTGCGGTAAAGGCGGGAGACCGCGGTCAACTCGATCTCCGGCACGCCCGCGATCGCGCGTAGCGCCCGGCGCAGGCTCTTAACTTTGTCGCCGATATTCCCGCCGAGCGCGAGGACGACGCGCGCCCGCCCATCGTTCTTAGGCTCCTCCGCGGTTAAAGGCGCGGCTGCGTCCTTGAGCGCCAAGAAGACGGCGAGCGCCGCGCGGTTTTCCGCGACGTCATGCACGCGCAACACCGAAGCCCCTCGCACGAGCGCAATCGTGTCGGCGGCGAGGGTGCCGGGGAGACGCCGATCGACCTCGACGTCAATGATGCCGCCGATGAACGACTTGCGGGAGAGCCCGACCAGGATCGGCGCCCCAAGGCGTCGGAAGCGATCGAGATTCCAAATGCAGGAATGATTCTGCTGGCGCGTCTTGCCGAAGCCGATACCCGGATCAAGCAGAATCCGGCGGAAGGGTACTCCGGCTGCCGCCGCAAGGTTGAGCGAGCGCTCGAAGAAACGCTCGACGTCGCCGAGAATGTCGATCATCGGATCCGCCTGCTCGCGGTTGTGCATGATGACGACCGCCGAACCGGTCTCCGCGACGGCGTCCGCCATGCCAGGGTCGCGCTGCAGTCCCCAGATGTCGTTGATGACGCAAGCGCCAAGCCGCGCGGCCTCGCGCGCCACCGCCGCCTTGCTCGTGTCGATGGAGATGGGCGCGTCAAGGTCGGCCAGCGCTTCGAGCACCGGAACAACCCGGCGGAGCTCTTCGTCCTCAGAAACCGGTAGATGGCCGGGCCTCGTCGATTCGCCGCCAACGTCGACGATCGCCGCCCCCTCGGCGACCATCGCTTTCGCGCGCGCGACGGCCGCGGCGGCGTCGAAATGGCGCCCGCCGTCAGAGAACGAATCCGGCGTCACGTTCAGGATGCCCATGAGCTGGGGCGACGTGTTTAGCGCGCTCAGAAACGTGTCGCGATAGATAGCGCGGCGGTCGATGCCCATCACAGGGTCGGCTACCGCCGATTGGCGGCTTCCGCAACCTCCTCCCGCGCGGCTCGCGCCGGGCGCGAGGCCCGGCTGTTCGGTCACGCAGCGATGCCTGCCAAGATGCGCGCCCAGGAGCGCGCCCCTTTATGGAACGACGTCCGATCGTATTTCTCGTTGGGCGAGTGGATGCGGTCGTCGTCGAGCGCGAAGCCGACCAGCAGGCTGTCCATGTTGAGTTCGCGCTTGAACGAACCGACGATCGGGATCGAACCACCGCTGCCGATCAGCGCCGCCGGCTTGCCCCATTCGGTCTCCAGCGCTCGGCGGGCGATCCGCAATGCCTGGTTCTTGGTCGGCAGCGAAATGGCGGGGCTACCGGCATGACTGATGAATTCGGCCTTCACGTCTGGCGGCAGGCGCGACGTCACGAAGGCGCGGAAGGCCTGGACGGCCCGCTCCGGGTTCTGCTTGCCGACCAGTCGGAACGAGATCTTGGCGCTGGCCTTCGACGGCAACACCGTCTTTGTCCCCTCGCCGGTGTAGCCGCCGACGATCCCGTTCACCTCGCAGGTCGGCCGCGACCATAAGATTTCGAGCGGCGAGCGGTCGCGCTCGCCTGCCGACGTCGTCAGCCCGACCTCGCGCAAGAACGCCCCGGCGTCGAAATTGAGCTCGTGCCACTGGTCCGCGATCTCCTGCGGAAGCTCCTCGACCCCGTCATAAAAGCCGGGGATCGCGACGGCGCCGGTCTCGTCGTGCAGGTCGCCGAGGATTCGCGACAGCACATGGATCGGGTTGACCGCCAAGCCGCCATAAAGCCCCGAGTGCAGATCCCGATTGGCGCCGGTGAGTATGACCTCTTCGGCGGCGATCCCACGCAACGCGATGGTGATCGCCGGGGTCGACGGATCCCACATCCCGGTATCGCAGACCAACGCGATATCCGCCTTCAGCTCCTTGGCGTTCTCAGCGAGAAAGGCCGGAAGCGACGGCGATCCGGTCTCTTCCTCGCCTTCGAACAGCGCGGTCACATGGCAGGGCGGCCCGCCGAATTGCTTGAAGGCGCGGCAGGCTTCGAGAAAGGTCATGAGCTGGCCCTTGTCGTCGGAGGCGCCTCGGGCCACGATCTGCTCGCCTTGCGGCCCAGCCTCCAACTTCGGCTCGAACGGCGGGTTGCGCCACAGACTCAACGGGTCGACGGGTTGCACGTCATAGTGGCCATAAAACAGAACATTGGGTGCCTCGCGGCGGGTAGCCTGGATGTGGCCCACGACCATCGGACGGCCGGCGCTCGGCCGCTTGGCTGCCTCGAATCCGAGATCGCCTAGCTCCGTGACCAGCCAATCCGCGGCGCGCTCGCAATCGGCGAAATGCGCGGGCACCGCGGAAATTGAGGGGATCGACAGAAAAGCAAACAGCCTATCGAGCGCCGCCTTCTGACCAGCGTCCACGGCGGAAAGAATGTCGTCAATCGTTGCCATATGCGCTGGGTCCTCCGCGGCGTCTCATCGCTATGAATGGATCGCCCTGTCTAGCACGGCGCCCGAATTTCGTCGTCGCACTTCCGTCCTGTCAACGACGGAGCAGCGAAGACGATTGAGGGTCGAGCTAGAACAGAGGATGTCATAACCGTCAACGCCGCCGAATTGGCGGCGTTGAGCGTTTAAGCCGCGAGCGCGGAAGCCGTCAGAAGATCTGGCGGAAGATAACGTAAAGCAAGCCGGCCATGATCATCGCCGCAGGCAGCGTCAGCACCCAAGCCAGAGCGATGCTGCGCACGGTCGACCACTGCATGCCCGAGCCGTTGGCCACCATCGTGCCGGCGACGCCGGACGACAGAACGTGCGTCGTCGACACCGGCAACCCAAAGCCATCGGCCGCGCCGATCGTCGCCGCCGCGACGATTTCCGCCGCCGCGCCCTGGCCGTAGGTCAGGTGGGTCTTGCCAATCTTCTCACCGACGGTGACGACGATGCGCTTCCATCCGACCATCGTGCCGAGACCGAGCGCGATCGCCACGCAGATCTTGACCCACAGGGGGATGAACTTGGTCGACAACTCGAGCTCTTTCTTGAAGTCGGCGATTTGTTTCTTTTCCTCAGGCTTTAGCTCGTTCTCCTTGTCCTTCGCCAGGACGCGGAAAGCCTCCGAGATGAGGTACATGTCATTGCGCAGGTTTTGCACCTTGTCGAGCGGCGTATGGGCGACGGAGCCGTACTCTTTGACCGAGTCGCTTACCTGCTTCACCAGCACCGCGAGCGACGGATAAGTGCCCTCCGAAATCACGTGCGCGTGAATGTAGTCGGTCACTGCCGGACGGGGATCGCCGATGACATTGTATCCGGCGCCATGAGCTTCGACGATCTTCGAAGCCGCTTGCGCCGAGGAGATGAACTGGGCGGCGTGGCCTTCCGGAGGCGAGCGGTTCAGCGCATAGGCTGTCGGCGCGACACCGATCAGGATCAGCATGATGAGGCCCATGCCCTTCTGGCCGTCGTTGGAGCCATGAAAGAACGAGACGAGAGTGCAGGTCAGCACAAGCAAGCCACGGATCCAAAGCGTCGGCGGCTTGTTGGTGGTTGGGGCGGTGTAGAGCTCCGGCGCGCGGATGGCAGCCTTCATCGCCAGGAGCAGCAACGCCGAAAGGAAAAAGCCGAACAACGGCGAGAACAGCAGCGCCTCGCCGACCTTCGTGACCTGGTCCCAATCCACGCCGGCGGTGCCGTTCTGGCCGCGGATCATCGCGTTGGCGACGCCGACGCCGACGATCGAACCGATCAAGGTATGCGAGCTCGAGGCGGGGATGCCAAACGACCAGGTGCCCAGGTTCCAGATGATCGCTGCGATGAGCAGCGCAAACACCATTGCGTAGCCGGCGCTGGAGCCGACCTGAAGAATGAGCTCGACCGGGAGCAGCGAGACGATGCCGAAGGCCACCGCGCCAGTGGAAGCCAGCACACCAAGGAGATTCCAGCACCCCGACCACACAACCGCGACTTGCGCCGGCAATGCGTGGTTGTAAATGACGGTGGCGACGGCGTTCGCGGTGTCGTGGAAGCCATTGACGAATTCGAAGCCGAGCGCGATCAGCATTGCAACGCCGAGGAGGATGAACGGCAGAATCGTCGTCGGTCCGCCGCCAGCCTCTGAAATGTCCGATCGGATTGAATAGGCCATGTAGAACAGGCCAAGCGCGAGGACAGCGAGGATGCCGAGCGCAAATCGGGGGTCAACCGGATGATCGAGGTGCGGCTTCACCGGCTCTGCGGCGCCTGGGCCCAGTCGAGCGTCGAATGCGGCGGACATGGGAGCTCCTTGGCCCGTTTGAGCCTCTTCTATCGCGACCGCCCATGACAGGCATGTGAACGCTGCGCACGAGATTTGGGATCAATCGCCGGAGCTCGCGAGGATTGCGTCAAATAGGGAAAACTACCTAGAGGGAAAAAATCCTGCGGGCATTGCCAAACTGACCTTGATAGGCAATCCTCTCCAAAAAAACGAGGGCGGGGCGTCAAATGCGACTTTTATCGATTCTCGACCGAAGCCACACGATCGCCAAGCCCGGCTTCAGCCGCTGGATGGTGCCGCCAGCGGCGCTGTGCATCCATCTATGCATCGGCCAGGCTTACGCGTTCAGCGTCTTCAATCTGCCAATGACCAAGCTCATCGGCATCACAAAATCAGCGCCGGACGACTGGAAACTGACCGATCTTGGCTGGATCTTCTCGATCGCCATTTTCTTTCTCGGCGCGTCGGCGGCTGGGCTCGGCCGCTGGGTCGAGGAGGGCGGGCCGCGCCGCGCCATGTTCGCCGCGGCGCTGTGCTTCAGCGGCGGCTTCCTTATCAGCGCGGTTGGCGTTTCGATCCATCAACTCTGGCTTATCTATCTTGGCTATGGCGTGCTCGGCGGGACTGGCCTCGGGCTCGGCTATATCTCGCCGGTGTCGACGCTGATCAAATGGTTTCCCGACCGGCCGGGGATGGCGACCGGCATGGCGATCATGGGCTTCGGCGGCGGCGCGATGATCGCCTCCCCGCTTTCGGTATGGCTGATGAGCGTGTTCTCGACGCCAACGCATGTCGGGGTCGCCGAGACATTTGTGGTCCTCGGGCTCGTCTATGCTTTCTTCATGCTGGTCGGCGCGACGATCGTGCGCGTGCCGGCGCCTGGTTGGAAGCCCGCGGGCTACGTTCCCCTGGCTGAGCCCAAGAAGCTCGTCACCACCCGCGACGTTTATGTCTACCAGGCATTGAAGACGCCACAGTTCTGGATGATCTGGATCGTGCTGTGCATGAACGTGACGGCGGGCATCGGCGTGCTCGGCCAGGCTTCGGCGATGAGCCAGGAAATGTTTCCGGGCCGCGTGACCGCCGCCGCCGCCGGCGGATTCGTGGGGTTGCTCAGCCTCTTCAACATGGCTGGACGCTTCTTCTGGGCCTCGACATCCGATCACATTGGCCGCAAGAACACGTATTTCGTATTCTTCGCATTGGGGTTCGTGCTCTATGCGCTCGTGCCGTACTTTGGCTCAGCCGGCAATCTAACGCTGTTCGTCCTCTGTTTCGGCATCATCCTGAGCATGTACGGCGGCGGCTTCGCCACCGTGCCGGCCTACCTCAAGGATATGTTCGGCACGCGCTATGTCGGAGCGATCCACGGGCTGCTCCTTACTGCGTGGTCGGTGGCGGGCGTGCTGGGTCCGGTTCTGGTCAACTATATTCGGCAATACCAGATCGACAGCGGGGTCCCGAAAGCGCAGGCCTATAATGTCACGATGTACGTTATGGCCGGGCTTTTGGTCGTCGGCTTCATCGCCAATTTCCTGATCAAGGCGGTCGACGATCGCCATCATATGGAGCTCGAGACGGTCGACGACCTTGTCGGGGTGGCTTGAGGGAGACGGATATGAGCTTTGACAACGATGGCGGCAGCGCCACCACCCCCCTTGAGCTGGCGCTGGCCTGGGGCTTCGTCGGCATCCCGCTCTTGTGGGGCGTTTACGGAACCCTGGTCAACGCGATGAAGCTCTTTCAATAGCGCCGGTTTTTTAACGAGCGCGAGCGTCGACGAGACGCTCCTGATCGAGCTCGCGGGAAGCGTGGGCAGGCAGGGCGCCGGCGGGCGGTTTTGCGCCCCGATCAGGCGGCGAGAAATCCGCTTGCATGAGGAGGGCGAACACGGCAGCCTTGCGCCACGGGGCCGGCATCGACGCCAAGACTTTTGGGCTTGCGCCCAATCGAGGCCATCACGGTTCAGGGAGGATAAGATGGCGCCATACGAAACCGCCGCGGCGCGCTCAGCAACCTTACGCGGCGCACTCGGCGCGGCTTCGGCCGCTCTCGCGCTTGCCATCACCCAACCGGCTTGGGCCCAAGATTCGGCGCCGATCAAGATCGGCGTCATCGCGGAGGCGCAAGCCGTCGCGGGCTCCTCGATCCCGCAAGCAGCCCAGATCGCCGCCGACGAGATCAACGCCAAGGGCGGCGTCGACGGGCGCAAGATCGAGATCGTCTCCTACGACAACCATTCGTCCTCTGCCGAGTCCGTTCGCGCGTTCCAGCGCGCGGTCAATGAGGATCATGTCAACGCGGTGATCGGCAGTTACATCAGCGAAGTCGTGCTGGCGCTCGAGCCGTGGGCGGGACGCCTCAAGACCGTCTTCATCACGCCCGGCGCGGCGTCCGACGTGATCACGCAAAACATCGCCAAGGACTACGAGCACAACAAATATACGTTCCACGGCTACCTGACGTCGGGCGCGTTGGCGGGGCTGGTGTGCGACGCCGCCAAGGACATGCTGGTCGACGGCCTCAAGATGAAGACGGCGGTGATCATGAGCGAGGACGCCGCCTGGACGGGACCGCTCGACGCCGGCTACGAGGTCTGCCTGCCGAAGATCGGGCTCAAAGTCCTCGACCACATCCGCTTCTCGCCCGACACCACCGATTTCACCCCGATCTTCAACAAGATCGAGGGTCAGAAACCGGATGTCATCATCACCGGAATCTCGCATGTTGGCACGCAGCCGACCGTGCAATGGAAGAGCCAGCAGGTGCCGATCCCGATGTTCGGCATCTCGTCACAGGCGACCAACTCCACCTTCTGGAAGGACACCAACGGCGCGACCGAAGGCGTGATCTATCAGGGCGTGTCGGGCCCGGGCGTCGCGGTCACGCCCAAGACGTTGCCGTTCGTCGACGCGTTCGCGAAGAAATTCGGCAATATGCCTTCCTACGCCGGCTACACGGCTTACGATGACGTTTACATCATCGTCGACGCGATCAAGCGCGCGGGAAGCCTCGATAGCGATAAGCTTGTCGATGCGATGGAGAAGACGGACACCGTGGGCACGATCGGACGGATTCAGTTCCTGCCGAAGGGCGATCCGCACGTGCATGGGCTCAAAACCGGCCCAGGGCTCATCACCGGCCTGATGCTGCAGTGGCAGGACGGCAAGCAGGTCAATATGTGGCCGGCGGCGCTTGCCAACGGCAAGCTGGAATTCCCGTCCTTCGTCAAGATCGCCTCGGGCAGGTGACCGCGGGCGAACCCGCCCCCGTCCTACCTTAGCCCCGGAGGCGGCGGACGGCGTAGATGCTGTTCTGGCAGATCCTGATCGACGGCTTTGCGATCTCCTCGCTTTACGCCTTGGGCGCGACTGGCTTCACCCTGATTTTCGGGGTCACCGGGGTCCTCAACCTTTCGCACGGGGCGATCATGGTCGCCGCTGCGGTCGCCGCCTGGGCCGCCTCTGGAAATTTCGGGGCGGGCGCATATGTCGCGGCCATCTTCGGCATTGTCGTCGCGCTCTTGCTCGCGCTCGCGACCTATTATCTCATCGTCCGGCGGCTGCAATTGTCGCGCGCGGTGCGCGAGGAGGAGAAGGAAATCTTCATCCTCACCGCCACGCTGCTCTGGGGCATCATGATCCAGGAGGCGATCGCTTATCTCTTCACCAACAACGCCAAGACCGTGCTGCCGATCGTCGACGGCGTGATCACGATCTTAGGAGTGCGCACGCCCGCGAACGAGATTTTCACCGCGCTTGTCTGCTGGGCGGCGATCGGGGGCTTATGGCTGTTCGTCAACCGCACGCTGGCCGGCAAGGCGGTGCTGGCCGCGTCGATGAATCCGCGCGGCGTCGCTCTGCTCGGAATTGAGCTCGCAACCGTCTATGTCGGGGTGTGGGCGATCTATGGCGCGCTTGCCGGCGTCGCCGGGGTGCTGCTCGGCATGTTCCTTGGCGTCTCCTCGTATAGCGCGGGACCTTTGACAGCGAGCGCGTTCTCGATCGTCGTCTTAGGGGGACTTGGCAGCGTCTCCGGCTCGCTGATCGCGGCTTACGTCGTTGGCTATCTCGAGACGCTGACCGCCTATCTCATTTCGCCCGCCTATCGCGCGATCCCGGCCCTCCTGCTGCTGGTTGCGGTGATGTATGTGCGCCCGCGTGGCTTGCTCGGCAGGCGTTAAGTCATGTTACGCCGCGCGCTCGTCTCTCCGCCGGTCCTGATCAGCCTGATCGTCGTCCTCGTCGCCGCGACGCTGCCGCTCTATGTCTCGGGCTACGTGCTGGGGCTGCTCACCATCGCCTATTATTTCGGCGTCTTCTCGATGGCGTGGGACCTGTTGTTCGGCTTCGCCAATGAAGTGAACTTCGGTCCCTCGTTCCTGATCGGACTTGGCGCCTATACCGCCGGCATACTCGACAGCCTTTATCAGCCGCCGATCGCGCTCTGCGTCGCTGCCGGAGTCTTGGCCGCGATGATCGGCGGGCTGGTGCTGGCTTTGCCGGCGCTGAGAGTGCGCGGTCCCTACTTCGGCCTCACCACCCTTGTCGCCGTGCTGATGCTGCAGAACTTCGTGGTCGTCGCGGCCGGCCTGACCGGCGGAGAAATCGGCCTCACGATCCCGGACGTCATTTCGATCGACGATAGGGTCAACTACTGGATCGCGCTTGGCTTCATGGCGGTGAGCGGCGCGATCCTTTACGGGCTCACGCGTTCGCCGGTCGGCCTCATCCTGCAGGCGAGCGGGCAGGACCCCGTGCAGGCTGGCGCCCTCGGGTTCAACGTCACCAAGCATAAGCTGGCGGCGTTCCTGGTCAGCGCGTTTTTCTCTGGCCTCGCTGGCGCGCTAATGGCGTTCTATCTCGGCACGGCGTCGGTCGGGACGTTTATCGACGTCACCGTCGGGGTGCAGGTGATCATCGGCGCCGTCCTCGGCGGACGACGCACGATCCTCGGCGCCGTGCTGGGAGCGGTGTTTCTGGTGGCGCTCGGCGAGACGCTGAGGCCGCTCGGCGATCTCGCAACTTTCATCGTCTCGGCGGCCGCACTCGTCGTCGTTCTTTTCTTCCCGGCCGGGTTGCTCGGCATGGTCAAGGGCGCGCGGGAGGCGACATGAGCCAGCCCGCGGCCAAGCTTGAGGTCAGCGGCCTCTTGAGGGGCACGCGGAGCCCCAAGGGCTTAGAGGGGCTTAATGTCAAGTTGCAGCGCGCGAACACGGCTCAACGGCGAAGAGCGGCAAGGCGGTGGTTGTCGAAAGAAAGACCGGTGGGTCAGCGCTGTTGTTATACCTTCGTATCGGACTTCCCTCCTGATCGATGTTTGATCATTCCTTCCGCCAATTGCTGGCCCCCGTCGCGTTGCTATCTTCGGCCCAGAGAAAGACCTAGGTGCGGGCTTCGCCTCAACGTTTGAACCAGAGCGCCGCCTAGGTGGAGGCGATGATGTTTCAAAGCGACGATGTTTCCGGGGCGCCGCGATTGGATTTCGAGGGGTGGAGAGAACTGATCCGCACCATATGCGGGCGGCACAACCCGGAAGGCCCCGAACCAAACGCCTTTACCGGTTGGGTACGGCCGGTGAAGGTCTGCGGGTTCACGGCGGTGGATTTTGGCTGTAACGCTGGCCGGATCGAGCGGACCTATCACGATACTCGCCTAGATAGCGTAGACCACTACGTCGCTATCTTTCCGGTCGCTGGCCACTTAGCGATGACCCACAACGATCAAGCCGTGCAACTTGCAGCGGGCGATGTCGTAT
>DASXXT010000390.1:0-11527 GCA_036502965.1 Roseiarcus sp.
GTTTCTTTGGGGCTCTTGGTCAGGATGAGGGCAAAGGCGGTCTTGACCGGCCTTCCGGCGACAGCAAGCTCCCACAGGGCTTCGCGTTGCCGTGGCGTAAGCGATTCGCGAGGCTCTAGGTCGAGATCGTTAATGATCGACAGCGCAAGAGCCTGGTTGGCGCGATCGAGCTGGTGCTGTGCTTGGCCGAATTCGTACCAAAAACCGCCAAAGCCGAGAAGTGCCGCAATCCCGCCCACTCCCACCGCGAGGAGTGCTCTACGCAGCCGGCTCGCCGGCGCTTCTGCTTCCTCACGGGCCGAACGCTCGACAAGGGTCTTTTGCTCAGCCGTCGTCCTAAGCTCAGCTTCGGCAGCCGCTCGCGCAGCAGCTTGCCGATGCCCCTCCTCGGCCGCCTCTTTAGCTTGCCGCTCCGCTTCAGCGACCTTACGCAACCGCTGCGCCTCGGCGTCCCTTTGGCGGATATCCTCGGCCTCGCTCGCCTTGATGAACTCGAGCTGCAAGGAGGTCGGCTCCGGCGCATTCTTGGGCCGATCCACGATCCATTTCTTCGCCAGTTCAATGTCGTGAGCGGATAGGAGCCGGCGGTCCGAGGGCTTCCCGACCTCCTCCCACTCTTTCGCGAGGCGCAGATAGCGTGTGTGCTCGCGCAGCCAGTCGGGATCGGTATTGAGCGCCAATCGCAGACTATTGAGCCCTGTGCCGAAACCCGACCCCGGAAATTTCGGCTCGTCATAAAAATAGGTATACTGGAGGGTGGCGAGTTCGGGCGGCGGCTTCACGGTCCCCAGGGATCGGCAAAGAATGGGTACAATGCGCTTGCCGAGGCTGACAGCCTCCTTCGCCTCCCAAGCGCAGGTCGATGAGCGCGCCGACGAGGGCGACAGCACGAAGACGATCGTGTCGGCATCGCGGATGAGCAGGCCGAGGCGCTTCTTCCAGTCTTCGCCGCTCGTGATGCTTTCGCGGTCAATCGTGACGGCGAAGTCGTAGCCGAGCAGGGCCGCGCGAAGCTGATCCGCGAACGCGAGGTCGTCGCGGCTGTAGGAAATGAAAACGTTGAGCCTGTCGCCCTGCTGCGCCGCCCCGGCCATCGGCCGCCTCCGCATTGGGAGAAGCTTAGCTCACGCTCAGGTCGCATTCAACAGTGGAGACCAGGCATCGACCTCTTCGGTTCGTCGGCATCGCGGGTTAGCGACCGGAAAATTGCACGGCGGACGGAGATCGCTCGAGTCCGCCACGGGGCTGGCCAATCCAGAAAAGTCGACAAACTCTTTTCGAAAAGCTGGATCTATGCTATAAGCTTTTCCATCGACCGGATTGAGCCCCGTGTCCGCGAGAGACCCAGCGGGCGAGGAAAAAGAGAATGTGTCTGGGCCGCCTGTCGTGTTCGAACACGTCAACACAACCTGAGGTGAGGGGAGCGGGATTTTTTTTATTTGAATCGGCCGTAACCCATTGAAAAGGCCCGATTCCAAAAAATAAACGTAAGCAAATGAAAGCAAATTTATTAGCGTTTACTAGCGTTTAGGCGCTTTTATTTCCGAGCGGTTCGCGCAGGAGGTTGTATTCTTCCGCTGGGCGCCAGCCTGAGCGCCGCCCCTCACTCCGGCCCGGTCGCGACCGGGCAGTCGGAGCGCGAGCCCCACTCGGCCCACGAGCCGTCGTAGAGGCCTCCGACCGTGCCGCCGGCCTCTTCCACCGCCAGCGCCAGGATGGCGGCGGTGACCCCGGATCCGCAGGTGGTGATGATGGGCTTCTCAAGGTCGATTCCATGCTCGGCGAACGCGGCCTTGAGCGTGTCCGGGGCTTTGAGCGAGCCGTGTTCGATGATGTCGACGAATGGCAGGTTGAGGCTGCCGGGGATGCGGCCGCTTCTGACGCCCGGCCGGGGCTCCGGGGCGAGCCCACGAAACCGCTCGGCGGGGCGCGCGTCCACCACCTGGGCCGAACCGCTCTCGAGCGCCGCGCGCACCTCCTCCAGCGAGGCGACGAAGCCGTCCGGGGGCCGGGGAGCGAATGGACGCGGCCTGGGGTTGGCGTCGCCCGCTTCTAAGGGCCGGCCTTCCTTGATCCATTTCGGCAGGCCGCCGACGAGGATGCGCACGTCGTCGACGCGATAGGCGCGCAGCGTCCACCACACCCGCGCCGCGGCATAGAGGCCGGGCGCGTCATAGACGACGAAGCGCATGCCGTCGCCGAGGCCGAGCGCGGTCATCGCCTTGGCCAGCGCCTCGGGTTTCGGCAGCATGTGCGGCAGACCCTGGTCCTGATCGGCGATCAGGTCGATGTCGAAGAACACGGCGCCGGGAATGTGCTTGAGGCGGAATTCGGCCGCGCCGATGCGTCCGGTATTGGGCAGGTGCCAGGATGCGTCGATCACGCCGAGATTGGGATCACCGAGCTCCGCCGCCAGTTCAGCGGTGGTGCAGAAGTTGTGGGAGGGCATCGGGCTTCGATCCGTCTACGCAGCGCCGAGCGCAATGCGCACGCGGCGGTTGATCTTGCCCTTCTTCTCGATTCCGGTCACCGAGGCGCGGCCGATTTCGCCGGTGCGCGCGACATGCGTTCCCCCGCATGGCTGAAGATCGAGTCCCTCGATCGCGATCAGGCGGACCCGGCCCGTTCCCATCGGCGGCTTGACCGACATGGTCTTGATCAAGCCGGGGCTGGCTTCAAGCTCCGCGTCGGCGATCCAGCGATGGCTCACCGCTGCATCGAGCGCGATCAGCTCATTGAGCCGGCGCTCGACGTCCGCTTTGTCGACGACGGCCTCGCCCGAATCGAAATCGAGCCGCCCCTCCGCATCGCCGACCGACCCTCCTGTCACTGGATAGGGCGCCACAACCGAGAGCAGATGCAGCGCGGTATGGGCGCGCATGCGCTTGTAACGCAGCTCCCAGTCGATGCGGGCGATCACGCGTGCGCCGGGATGGGGCAGGGCGGCTCCCTCAGCGGGCACATGCAGAATCGTCGCGCGGTCGGAATCATAGATCGTGCTGACGATCAGAATCGTCGTCCCGTCGTCGAGCAAGAGCATCCCCTGATCGCCGCTCTGTCCTCCGCCTTGCGCGTAAAAGACCGTGCGATCGAGCGCAACGCCGCGCGGGTCGGACGAAAGCACGACCGCGTCCGTCTCGACCCGATAAGCGTCCTCGCGAAACAGCGCTTGCGTCATTGCACGAACACCTGGGGCGCGCTGCCTTTTGCTTCCAGCCAATCCGGAACCGGCAGGCTCTTCGAGCGCAGGAAGGCCGGATTGAAGAGTTTGGAGGCGTAGCGGGCGCCGGAATCGCTCAGGAGCGTGACGATCGTATGGCCGGGGCCGAGGTCGCGGGCCAGGCGAATCGCGCCGGCGATGTTGATCCCCGACGAACCGCCGAGCAGCAGTCCTTCCTGAACCACGAGATCGAACACGATCGGCAGCGCCTCCTCATCGGGAATTTGGTAGGCGAGATCGACGGGCGCCCCTTCCAGGTTGGCGGTGATCCGGCTCTGGCCAATGCCCTCGGTGATGGAGGAGCCGGAGCTCTTCAGTTCCCCCGTCGTGTAGAAGGAATAGAGCGCCGCCCCCAATGGGTCGGCAAGCGCGATCTTGACGTTCGGGTTACGCTCCTTGAGCGCCATGCCGACGCCGGCCAGCGTCCCGCCCGTGCCGACCGCGCTGACGAAGCCATCAACGTGCCCGTTGAGATCATCGTAGATCTCCGGGCCAGTCGTTTCATAATGGCCGCGCCGGTTGGCGACATTGTCGAACTGGTTCGCCCAGACCGCGCCGTTGGGTTCGGTCTTGGCGAGCGCCTCGGCGACGCGGCCCGAATAGCGCACGTAATTGTTGGGGTTGGAGTAGGGGACGGCGGGAACCTCGATCAGCTCGGCCCCGGCAAGGCGCAGCATGTCCTTCTTTTCCTGCGCCTGGGTGTCGGGGATGACGATCACGGCGCGATAGCCGAGCGCGCTGGCGACCATCGCAATGCCGATCCCGGTGTTGCCGGCCGTGCCCTCGACGATGACCCCGCCCGGGCGCAAGGCGCCGCGCGCGACCGGGTCACTGATGATCGCCATCGCCGCGCGGTCCTTGACCGACCCGCCCGGGTTCATGAATTCGGCCTTGCCGAGAATCGTGCATGCCGTGGCCTCGGAAGCGGCGCGAAGCTTGATGAGCGGCGTGCGGCCAATCGCGGCGACGACATCGCATACAGGCTTCATCGCGATCCTTTGGGTTGAAAGCATGAAGGGTAGGCGACGGCGCGTCTTGCGGCAAGCCTCCGCCCTTGCCACAAGCGGCGCGATCATGGAGTCCGCCGTCGGTGTTTTTCTTCGCCTCGAAAATATTCTGGATGATTGCGTCGCCGATCAACCTCTTGTTGTTGGCCGCGCTCGTTGGCGTGCTCCTTTGCTTTGGCCGCCACGCGCGCTTCGGGCGCGGACTGGCGCTGACCGCGATCCTCATTTTGGCCGCGGCTGCGACCTTGCCGGTGGGCGTGCTTTTGATCGCGCCGTTGGAGGACCGCTTCCCTGTGCCGTCGGCTGATCTGCCGCCCCCGGAGGGGATTATCGCACTTGGCGGGGCGATCAACGACCAAGTGAGCGCAGCCCGGCAGGAGACCGTATTCGACGAGGGCGGCGAACGGCTTACCGAGGCCGTCATTCTAGCCAAGCGCTATCCGCAAGCGCGGGTCGTCTATACGGGCGGAACCGCTTCATTCGTTCCCGGAGCTTCATCGACGGAGGCGCTGCAAGCGCGAAAGCTCATGTCGCAAATGGGAATCGCGCCGGAACGGGTGACGATCGAGGACAAATCACGCAACACCGACGAGAACGCCCGCTTCACCGCCGCGATCGTCCATCCGCAACCTTCGCAGCGCTGGATCATCGCCACCTCCGCCTTTCATATGCCGCGCGCGATGGGCGTCTTCGAGAAGGCCGGATTTCAGCCGATCGCCTATCCCGTGGCTTTTCGCACTCGTGGTCGCTGGCGCAATGATCTGAGATTGACGTTCGACCCGACGCGAAACCTGCGGATCTTCGAGTTTGCCGTGCATGAGTGGATCGGGCTTGCCGCCTATTGGGCGAGCGGACGCATCGACCATCTCTTTCCCGGACCGGGCGACAGTGCGCGATCTGCAGCCGCAGCCGCAGCCGTTCCAAACTTGCGTTCCCGGTACAACTGGCTAGAGTATAGGCAGTATGAATAATGCCCAATCTGTAGGCAAATCCCCCACTATCGCGATCGGACCGATTCAGCTCGAGGGACGGGCGCTGCTTGCCCCGATGTCGGGGATCAGCGATCTGGCGATGCGGCGGATCGCGCGCCGCTTCGGGGCTGCGCTTGTATTCTCCGAGATGGTCGCGGCCGAGACCTTTCTCCGGGGCGACACTGAAGCTTCGGTGCGCGCCGAGGGCGAAGGGCTGGCCACCCATGCGGTTCAGGTCGTCGGGTGCGAAGCGGGGGCTTTGGCTGAAACTGCGCGCAGGGTGGTCTACGCGGGCGCCGTCCTGGTTGACATCAACATGGGTTGCCCGTCGCGGCGGGTGTCGGGGGCTCTGGCCGGCGCGGCCCTGATGCGCGACCTCGATAACGCCGAACGTCTCATCGCGACAGTGGTCGAGGCCGTCTCGGTCCCCGTAACCGTCAAGATGCGCCTAGGCTGGGACGAAACGTCCTTGAACGCGCCGGAACTCGCGCGGCGGGCCGAACGAGCGGGGGCGCAGATGGCGACCGTTCACGGGCGCACGCGCTCCCAGTTCTATGACGGTCGGGCCGATTGGGCCGCCGTTCGAGCGGTCGTCAGTTCGGTCGCGATCCCAGTCGTCGTCAATGGCGATTGCGCGACTGTGGAAGACGCGCGGGCCATGCTCGCCCTTTCCGGCGCGGCGGGCGTGATGATTGGGCGCGCGGCGGTCGGCGCGCCCTGGCTGGTCGGCGCCCTATCGCGCGCGCTCGACGAGGGCGGCCCGATGCGGGAACCTTCACGAGAGGAGCGCCGCGAGGCCGCGCTCGAGCATCTTGATTGGTTGATTGGCAAACTCGGGCCCCGCGCCGGACTTCGCCATGCACGAAAACATCTGGCGGCCTATGCCGATCAGGCCGGAACTGACGAGACACTTCCGCGTGAGCTGGTGACCGGGCAGGACGTGCTCGAGACCCGGCGTTCGCTCGCCCGCGCCTTTGGTCACGATTGGGCAAGGCAGGCGGCGTGACCGCGCACCAGGCTCAACGGCGCCCGGACGCCGCAAAGGTGCTGGACGCGCTCGCTCAGCCGCTGCTCACGGTCGACGTGCACGGAATGGTGATCGAGGTCAACGCGGCGGCCGAGACGTTCTTCGACATGGGGCGCGGAGCGCTGCTGCGCTCGCGGCTCACTGACCTCATTCCGTCTGACTCCCCCGTTTTGGCTCTCGTCGCCGACGCCCTGAGCAATCGCGCGACCGTCAATGGCTATAAAATCGATATTTCCACGCCCCGGATCGGTAACCGAAACGATATCGACGTTTTCGTCGCGCCACTGTCGCCGACGGACGATGCCGTAGCGATTATGCTGCAAGAACGTGCTATTGCCGAAAAAATAGACAGACAACTGACGCATCGCAGCGCGGCTCGCTCAATTAGCGCGCTCGGGCTCATGCTGGCGCATGAGATCAAAAACCCGCTCTCTGGCATTCGCGGCGCCGCCCAATTGCTGGAGGCGGGCGCAAGCGACGAGGATCGGGCGCTGACTCGATTAATCTGCGAAGAAACCGATCGAATCGTCAAACTCGTCGATCGGATGCAATCCTTCGCCGTTTCTACGCCGTCCCAATGGGAAAGCCTCAATATTCATGCCGTGTTGGACCACGTCAAGCGTTTGGCTCAGGCTGGGTTCGCGCGCCACATCCGCTTTGTCGAGACCTATGATCCCTCGCTACCGGAAGTGCTTGGATCGCGCGATCAGCTCATTCAGGTGTTCCTCAATCTGGTAAAGAACGCCGCTGAAGCCATTGGGAAAGATAGCATTGAGGGCGAGATAATATTTACAACCGCGTATCGCCCAGGCGTGCGCTTGCGCACGACGCCGAACGCCGAACCGGTCGCGCTGCCGCTGGAGATCTGTATTCGGGACAATGGGCCGGGCATTGCGCCCGAGATAATTGGCAATCTGTTCGATCCGTTCGTGACGACGAAAGTCCAGGGCTCTGGTCTAGGTCTTGCACTGGTCGCCAAGCTGATTGGCGACCATGGAGGCATCATTGAGTGCGAATCGCATCCGCGCAGGACGATGTTTCGCGTGCTGATGCCGTTGCGCTCGCCGCGCGCGGCGACGAGATGATCGGGCGAGCGTCGCGGCGAAGGAGCTAATTGGGATGCCGTCAGGGCATATTCTTGTTGCCGACGACGATGCAGGGATTCGCACCGTTCTCAATCAGGCGTTGACCCGCGCCGGCTACGAGGTCCGCGCGACGGGAACGGTTGCGGGGCTTTGGCGGTGGGTGGCGGCGGGCGAGGGCGATCTCGTGATCACCGACGTCGTCATGCCCGACGATAACGCGTTTGACCTCTTGCCGCGCATCAAGCGGATGCGGCCTGATCTGCCGATCATCGTTATGAGCGCGCAGAATACCTTCATCACTGCGATCAAAGCCTCCGAGCGCGGCGCCTACGAATATCTGCCAAAGCCTTTCGATCTGCGCGAACTGGTGGCGATCGTCGGCCGCGCGCTGGCCGAACCTAAGCGGCGGCGCGAGGAGCCGGAGGCCGCGCCGGCCGAGGTGATGCCCATCGTCGGCCGCTCGCCAGCGATGCAGGACATTTTTCGCGTTCTCGCCCGGCTGATGCAGACGGATCTTACGGTGATGATTTCCGGCGAATCCGGCACAGGCAAGGAACTCGTCGCGAAAGCGCTGCACGATTATGGCAAGCGCAAGGGTGGACCATTCGTCGCCATCAACATGGCGGCTATTCCACGAGATCTCATCGAAAGCGAGTTGTTCGGCCACGAGAAGGGCGCCTTCACCGGGGCCGCCGCCCGCTCCGTCGGCCGCTTTGAGCAGGCGGAAGGCGGAACCCTGTTTCTGGATGAAATCGGCGACATGCCGATGGAGGCCCAAACCCGTCTTCTTCGCGTGCTGCAGCAGGGCGAATATACGACCGTTGGCGGCCGCACCCCGATTAAAACGAACGTGAGGATCGTCGCCGCGACAAATAAGGACCTGCGCTTCGCGATCCAGCAAGGGACTTTTCGGGAGGATTTGTATTTCCGCCTTAACGTCGTGCCGATGCGTCTTCCACCGCTGCGCGAGCGCCCGGAGGACATCCCTGACCTCGTGCGCGCCTTCTTCCAACGTGGTTCGAGCGAAGGACTGCCGGTCAAGACGTTCGAGCCTGCAGCGATGGAGCGGCTGCGTCGCTATCCTTGGCCCGGAAACGTGCGCGAACTTGAAAATCTGACCCGTCGCCTTGCCGCGCTCTATCCCCAAGATGTGATCGGGGAGGCCTTGATCGAAGCCGAACTCAGCGCTGGAGCGTCGCCGCTGTTTCCGCCGCCGGCTGCGGGAGACGATGGAAGAAAGCGCGCCGCGCCGACGGCCGCTCAGGTCGCCGGAGATGGTTTCGACGCCGCAATGGAGCGCGCGGTCGCGGATCTCTTCCACTCGTTTGGCGCCGCGAGCCCTCAGGTCGGGCTTTATCACCGGGTGCTGCACGACCTCGAAGCGCCGCTGATCGCCGCCACACTTACCTGGACGCGCGGCAATCAGATCAAGGCGGCTGAAATTCTTGGACTGAACCGAAACACCTTGCGCAAAAAGATCCGCGATCTCAATCTTCGCGGGGTCGCAAGCTTTCGTTGATTCGGCGGCGGCCTCGCTCGGCCTGCGCTTGCCAGCGTTGCGGCGCTCAGAGATCGGAAGGAACTCCGCCCCTCGACAACTACCGGTGGGAGCTCCTGCCGGAAAAAGTTGCGCAAAGGAGGTGTTAAGCCTCTGAAATAATGCGCGCGCAATTTTGTGCGCGGACGCGCCCGGGTCGCTCGGCTCCTTAGCGTTTTCGGCGCGAAGAGCGCGCCTTGCCCCAAAAAGCGCCGCTTTCCGCTTGCAAACGTAAGCGGTTTCGCGAGGCCAATTAAAGCGTCGCAGTTGGGCAACATCGTTGCCAGTTTGCCACGGAGGCGCTAAAGATGCTCGCCTTTGCGCGAAGGGATTCGCGGTCTTCGGTTCGCTGATTTGACTGGAACGATGACTATCAACGCGCGGGCGTCGGCGCTTCTGGACGACAGCCGACCGACCGGCCGCTTTGGAATTGTCGTCGTTGGCGCCGCTTTCGTCCTCGCGCTGGCGACGTTCCTCGTTTTTGCCGGCTTCACTCCAATCATTCCCACGGCGACCGTCGTCCTCACGTTGTTGTTGGGTGACGGTTTGGTCGTCGTCATCCTTATCATACTCATTTCGATGGAGTTGGCGCGCCTACGAGCAGCGCGTCGGGCGGCTCGGGCTGGCGCCCGGCTGCACAGTCGGTTCGTCGCCTTGTTTTCGCTGGTGGCCGCCATTCCCGCCATTATCACCGCGATCGTCGCTGCGGTTTCGGTTGAGTGGGCGATCAATCCGCGGTTTATGAGCGACGTTGCAGCCTTTATCAATGAAGCCAATCAGGCGACGCAGCTTTACCGCGAAACCCAGTGTCGCGCGCTGTTACGCGACGTCGAACTGACCGCCGGCGATATTGCCCGCAGCGCGCTGCTTCTGCAATCGGACCCCGCTCAGTTCAACGAATACTTCAGCTCGCGCTCCAAAACGTTAGGCTTCACTGCCGCCGCGCTGATGAAGAGCGACGGAACTCCGATCGTCGTCGCTCAGGGCTCGGATGACAAGCTGATCGCCAAGCCCGACCCGTCTGACTTCCAGGATGCTCTGAATGGCGAGGCGCTCTGTGGCTTTCTCGGCGTCGGCAACATCTTCGTCGGTATTCGTCCGATCCCCGGCGCCGATGGGCAATTCCTCTACGCAGCGCGAGGGATCGACCCCTTGGCGGCCAAGGTCACGGAAGACGCCACCCTTGTCTCCAACATGTGGGGACGCTTTGAGGCTCATAGGCACAGCCTCGAGCTGGGTTTTGCGACCGTTTTCGTACTTCTCGCGCTGACAATGCTCTTTTCCGCCATCTGGCTCGGCCTTGCCTTCGCCAATCGACTGGTCAGACCGATCCGTGGCCTGATCCGCGCGGCGGACGAGGTCGCTTCCGGAAATCTTCATGTTCAAGTGCCAACGCGCCGTTCCGATGGAGACCTCGGCCATCTCGGAGACACGTTCAACAAGATGACCGCTGAGCTCCTGCGTCAACAGACCGGCCTGATCGACGCGAACGCGCTCAACGATGAGCGGCGCGCGTTCATCGAGGCGGTGCTGTCGGGCGTGCCGGCGGGCGTTCTCGGCGTCGATAACGACGGGATCATCACGATTTCGAACGCCGCCGCCGAGCGGCTGCTCGGCGGCGACCTCGGCCTCATCGGACGGCCGCTCAATGCGGTCCAGCCGAGCATTGGATTCATCTGGGAACAGACCCGATCACTCAGGCTGCGGCTTCACCAAGGGCAGGCGACCGTGCTGCGGGACGGCCGCGAGCGAGTTCTCAACGTTCGGGTCACCGGAAGTCCCGGACGCGATGATCGCGCGAGCGTCATTACGCTCGACGACATCAGCGACCTCGTGACCGCTCAACGCACAGCCGCGTGGGCCGACGTCGCCCGTCGCATTGCCCACGAGATCAGGAATCCGCTAACGCCGATCCAACTCTCGGCCGAGCGGCTGAAACGGCGTTACGGCCGACACATCGTCGAGGGCAGGGACGTATTCGACCAGTGCACGGACACCATTATCCGGCAGGTGGACGACATCAAGCGCATGGTTGACGAGTTCTCATCCTTTGCGCGTACGCCAAAGGCGCGCCCGGCGCGGGACGACCTCACCGATTGCGTGCGCCAAGCGATTTTCCTGATGCGGGTCGGCCGCCCGGACATCAGTTTTGAGGAGCAATTGCCAGATGAACCGATTTTGGCCGATTTTGATCGGCGGCTGGTATCGCAAGCGCTCACCAACGTATTGAAGAATGCGACAGAAGGTATTGATGCGTTAAGTGAGGACCATGGCAAAGGTGTCGTCATAACTACGGCGTCCGTCGATGGCGCGGGGTTTGCCGAGATTGCTGTCAGCGACAACGGCAAAGGTTTTCCCAGCGAGGATCGGCACCGCCTGGTCGAGCCCTATGTCACGACGCGAGCCGAGGGAACCGGGCTCGGTTTGCCGATTGTCGTCAAGATATTTGAGGACCACGGCGGCGGGGTGGAGCTTCTCGATGGAGTGCCGCGCCCCGACGGCGGCCGGGGCGCCAAAGTCTTGATGAGACTGCCGCTGCAAAGAGCCGAACGCAGCGCCGCGCCGCTTGAGAATGAGAGGATCGGTTCGTCCTGATGGCTGCTGACATTCTGATCGTTGATGATGAGGCCGACATCCGCGGGCTCGTCGCCGGCATCCTGGAGGATGAGGGCTACGGGGC
>DASXXT010000391.1:0-5421 GCA_036502965.1 Roseiarcus sp.
TGGACGTGCCGATGAAACTAACCCCGAGACCCTCTTGCATCGCCTCGACGCACCACCGATGCCAGAGAAAGCCGTGCCGCCGGCGGGTGCCGAAATCCGACACTCTCACCGGCCCTTCGTCACGCTCGAGGATGCGCAACCGCTCGACCTTCGACCAGAGCTTGGCCTTGGCGCGGGCGTAGAGCACGTCGAGATCGAAGCGGCTCATGCGGCGCATCGCGGCGCGGGCCCTCAGTTCGCTGATGATTGCGAGAGCGGGAATCTCCCACATCGTCGTCCCTGTCCAGGGGCCGGCGAAGCGCAGCTCGTACTGCCCTTCGCGCCGCGTCAGCTCATATTCGGGCAGCTGGAACGTCGCCAGCCACTCCATGAACTCAGGCTCGAAAATATGACGCGTGCCATAAAAAGTGTTGCCCGCGAGCCAGATCAGTTCGTTCTTGGCGAGCCGCAAGCTGCGCGCGTGATCCAGCTGGTCGATCAGTTCGCGCTCGTCCACGATGTCCGCAAGCCTGACCGAAGTCGTCCGGTTGATGAGCTCGAAAGTGACCTGGCGCTTCGGATGCAGCTTCCAGATCATCTGGAGCATCAAAAGTTTGTAGAAATCGGTGTCGAGCAGCGTGCGAATCGCCGGATCGATGCGAAACGTGTGATTATAGACGCGGGTTGCGATATCCGTGGCCATTATGCGAGCTTAAGGAGGCGAAGCCTGAGCGACAAGAGCGCGGCGCCCCAGTTGGGCCAAGGATCGATGAACAGATGGATATGACGGGGGCCTCCCCAGGCCCGAAATCTCAGCCTCGCGTCGGACTGTTCGTCACCTGCCTCGTCGACATCATCCGCCCGAGCGTCGGATTTGCGGCAGTCAAATTGCTCGAGGACGCCGGCTGCAAGGTGGTCGTGCCGAGTCAAACCTGCTGCGGTCAGCCGGCGTACAATTCCGGCGACCGCGGAAGCGCGAAAATCCTGGCGCGGCAGGCGATCGACGCGTTCGAGGATTGCGACTACGTCGTCGCGCCGAGCGGCTCATGCGGCGGCATGCTAATCAAGCATTATCCCCACCTGTTTGCGGGCGAGCCGGATCTTGCGCAGCGGGCCGAGCGGTTCGCCGAGAAGACGCACGAACTGATCAGCTTCCTGGTCGACGTCATGGGCGTCAAAAAGGTCGCGGCGCGCTATGAGGGAACCGTCGCCTATCACGATTCGTGTGCGGGCCTGCGTGAGCTCGGGGTCAAGACCCAGCCGCGGCGGCTTCTGGCCGGCGTCGAGGGCCTGACGCTGGTCGAATTGAGCGATGCGGAGATCTGTTGCGGCTTTGGCGGATTGTTCGCGACCAAATATGGCGAACTCTCGAATGCGATCGTGGCGCGCAAAGCCGACGACATTCGGAGCGCCGAACCCGATACGGTGCTGGCGGGCGATCTCGGTTGTCTCATGAACATGGCCGGAAAGCTTCAGCGCGACGGCTCGCCGATCAAGGCGCGTCACGTCGCCGAAATTCTGGCCGGTATGGCTGACGGACCGGCCATCGGCGAAGGCAAGCCGGAGCCCGCCCGATGAGTGTGGTTGCAACCTCGGCCAACTTCAAGGACAACGCGCACGAGGCGCTGACCGACGCCCGATTGCAGGGCGCGATGTCATTTTCGCGCAATTTCGTCGGTCGTCGGGCGGCCGCGGCCGCCCGACTCCCCGAATTCGACGCGCTGCGCGACAGCGCCCGGGCGATCAAGGACCACACGCTCGCCAATCTCGACCTTTATCTCGAGGCCTACGAGCGCAAGGTCCGCGCCAGCGGCGGCGAAGTCCATTATGCCCAGGACGCCGATGAAGCGCGCAAGATCATCATTGCGCTCTGCAAGTCGATGGGCGCGAAGAGCGTCACCAAGGGCAAGTCGATGATCGCCGAGGAGATCGACCTCAACCATGCCCTCGAGGCGGCCGGGATCGAGCCGGTCGAAACCGATCTCGGCGAGTATATTATTCAGTTGCGCCACGAAGCCCCCTCCCACATCATTGCACCCGCGATTCATCTCACAGCGAAAGACGTCGAGCAGGAATTCCGCAAGGCGCATCGCGACCTGTCGCCCGACCGCAGTCTCGAGGAACCGGAACAATTGCTGGCCGAAGCACGCCAAGTGCTGCGGGCCAAATTCCTGGCCGCCGACGTCGGCATAACCGGCGCGAACTTTCTCGTCGCCGAGACCGGAACCTCGATCATCGTCACCAACGAGGGCAATGGCGACCTGACGCAAATCCTGCCCCAGGCGCACATCGTCATCGCCTCGATCGAAAAAATCGTGCCGACGCTAGAGGACGCTGCACAGCTCTTGCGCGTGCTGGCGCGCTCAGCGACCGGCCAGGACGCCTCGGTCTACACGACGCTGTCGACCGGGCCGCGCCGGCCGGGCGATCCGGACGGCCCGACGGCCTATCATGTCGTGATTCTCGACAATGGCCGCTCGGCGATGCTGGGCGGCGAGTTCGAGCATATGCTGCGTTGCATCCGCTGCGGCGCATGCATGAACCATTGCCCGGTCTATCAGGCGGTTGGCGGCCATGCCTACGGCTGGGTCTATCCGGGACCGATGGGGGCGGTGCTGACGCCGTCGCTCATCGGTGTCGCCGAGGGCGGCCAATTGCCCAATGCCTCGACGTTCTGCGGCCGCTGCGAAGAAGTGTGCCCGGTCCGGATTCCGTTGCCCGGCCTTATGCGACATTGGCGGGAGCGCGAGTTCGAGCGCCGCCTGTCGCCCGCGCCGCTCCGTTATGGTTTGGGATTCTGGGCGTTCTTCGCCAATCGTCCGACGCTCTATCGGATGGCAACGGGTCTCGCCGCTCGCGCCATGCATCTCGCCGGCCGAAACAAGGGCCGCTTCGCTTGGCTGCCCTTCGCCGCCGGCTGGACGCGCTATCGCGATCTTGCGGCGCCGGAGGGGGCCACGTTCCAGAGCCAGTGGCGAGCGCGGAGCGGAGCGGTTCGATGAGTTCCCGCGCGGCGGTCTTCGCCAGCATTCGCCGCTCGCTCGCGGTGACCGGCGAAGAAGCGACGCGCCGGTTCGAGGTCGAAATGCGTCTGAAGCAAGCGCCCCCCGGAATCGTGCCAAAGCGCGGACAGGGCGACGTCTCGGCCAGGGTCGCGACTTTCAAGGCCGAGGCCGAGCGCGCGCAAGCGAGCGTGACTGAGGTGCGGGAATGGGCGGCTGCGCCGGCGGAAATCGCCCGTTTCTTACGCGAAAGCAATTGTCCCGCGACCCTGCGCATGGGCGACGATTCGCGTCTTGCCGGAATGCCGTGGAGCGAAACCGCGCTTGAGATTCTTCGCGGCCCTTCCGATGGGGGCGACGTCAACGCGGTCTCGGCTGCCTTTGCCGGGATCGCCGAGACCGGAACGCTCGCGCTCGTCTCCGGCCCGGACAATCCGACAACCCTCAATTTTCTGCCCGACAACCACATTGTCGTCCTGCCGCGCGAGGCGATAGAGGCCGATTACGAGAGCGTGTTCGCCAAGCTGCGTAGCGTCTATGGCAAGGGCGGCGCGCCCCGCACGCTCAATTTCATCACCGGCCCCTCGCGGTCGGCTGATATCGAGCAGACCCTTCTCTTAGGCGCTCACGGGCCTCGACGGCTGCATATCGTCGTAGTCGGTTGAATATCGATAGGAGTCGGGACGGATGTCCCGCCGCTATTTCACGACTTCGCAGGTCATATTGCAGCGCGCAAAAATTTATTCGCAATCGCAGCATCCCGCCACAGTCATGTCATGGTTTGCGCTTAACCCTCCGTCACTGGCCTCGTTTGGACTTGGGGGTAACATGTCCATCAGCTCAGCCAACCCTCGTCGTATAGCGGTCGCGGCAGGTTATGGTGCGCTCGCGATCGGGTTGCCCTACGGGGCGGCCACTTATGCATCTCCTGAATCGTCGGCGTGGGCGCTCATGGCGCTTTGCGTCTGCGGTCTCGGCTTCGCCGGCTTCCGGCGCAGCCGGGTCAACCGGCTTTCATCAGACATCGAGTGAAAGCCATAGAGCGCCTCGGCGCTCGTAAAAGGCCGCCTCTCGGGGCGGCCTTTGCATTTCTGGGTCAAGCGGCGTAATGGGCGAAACAGCAGGCGCTGACGCCGTAAACAGAACCGCGGCGACAAATTAGTAACCTTAATGTGCATAGTGAATCGATCCGAGGCTCGCATGAAGCGCGTCTCTCCTGTGTCAGGTCCTGTCGTATGACGCTGCGGGTTTTGGTTACGGGCGCGCTCGCCGCGCTGCCTCTCATCGTCTCCGGAGCGCTGGCGCAGACCCCAGCAAGCCCGCCCGCCGCTGCGACCTCCCCGGCGCCGTCAGCCAATCCGGCGAGCCCGCCGGAGCAAATCCCGGCGAATCAGCCTGCCGCGACGACCCCTTCAGCGCCGCGGTCCGATCCGGCTAGCCCCTCGGCCCCGACTGAAGGCCTCGTGAGCCCGTTCATGCCTATGCCCGCGGCGCCGACGGCGGGGACCGATTCGACGCCCAGCGCTTCCCCGTCTACGGCTGCCCGCATTCCCGCCCAGGCCGCGGCGCCGCCGAAGCCGAAGAAAATCGCGCCGCCCGCGCCACCGCGCGAGACCGCGCTCAGCGACGATCCCCGACCGACGCTTCAGCCCGACACCTTCTTCGCCACCGCCAAGGCGTCCGAGCGCTATTCGGCGATCGTGGACGCCGGCGGCTGGCCGACGGACATCGCTGCGATCGGTCCGGGAACAAAGGGCCCGGCGGTTGCAAGATTGCGTAAGCGCCTGGCGATCGAAGGCGACCTGACCGCCGGAGAGGCGAACGGCCTTGCTTGGGATCAGGGTCTGACCTTGGCGGTGAAGCGCTTCCAGGCGCGCATGGGCCTCCGCCAGACCGGGATGGTCTCCGGCGCGACGCTGAAAGCGATCAACGTTCCGGCGAGGGTGCGCTTCAATCAGCTCGCCTCGAGCGCCAACCGCCTTGCCGGGCTCAATTTTTCCTTCGATGACCGATATGTGGTGGTCAACCTGCCCTCGACATCGGTCGAGGCGATTGAGAACGGTCGGGTCGCGCACCGCTACGTCGCGATCGTCGGCGATCCGGAGCATCCTTCGCCCGAGATTTCTGCCCACATCCAGGTCATCAATCTCAACCCGACCTGGACGGTCCCGACGTCGATCATCAAGAAGGAAATCATTCCGCGGATGCAGCGCGACCCAGGCTACCTGACGCGCGCCAAGATCCGGATACTCGATGGCTCGGGTAAAGAGATCAATCCGAAGTCCGTGAACTGGAGCACCGAACGGGCGGCCAATTACACGCTGCGGCAGGATTCGGGCGCGGGCAATTCGCTCGGCTCGATCCGCATCGGCATGCCCAACAAGCTCGCCGTCTATATGCACGACACGCCCTCGAAGGGGCTGTTCGGCGCCGACTACCG
>DASXXT010000392.1:0-3666 GCA_036502965.1 Roseiarcus sp.
AAGGCGTCGAGGGGGCGGGCTTGCATCGCTCCCCCTCTCCGCTTGGACACGCAAAATCAAGGGCGGCGGGCCTTTCTTTGGACCCGCCGCCCTCATTGGCCCTCGAAGATAGGATTTGTGTCGCGGAGGTCTCCGAGGGTCAGGCTTTGCCGGACAGGAGTCTGGACCTGTCCATCCAGCTGATCAGAGCCCGGCGAGATAGCTCGTCGGGTCGACCGGCGTCGATCCCTTGCGCAATTCGAAGTGAAGCTGTGGCGAATTGACGTTGCCGGTGTCGCCGGACTTGGCGATCACCTGCCCGCGCTTGACTTGTTCGCCCCGCTTCACGTCGAGTTCGCCATTGTTGCCGTAAGCCGTGACGAAGCCGTTCGGATGCTTGATGAGGACGAGGTTGCCATACCCTTTGAGCCCGTCGCCGGAGTAGACGACGACGCCGCTCTCCGCCGCGCGTACCGAAGTGCCGGACGGGACGGAGATGTTGATGCCGTCGTTGCCGCCAGCCTTGAACCCTTGGATGATGCGGCCGCGCGCCGGCCAGCGGAATTCCGGTTCGGTCCCGGCGGCGTCGGCTTGCGCGCCGGTCAGCGGGGTCTTCGATTGGGACGCGCCCGATTCGAGCTTGCCGGTCGGGGTCTTGTCGATCGCCGGCTTTTTGGCCTCCGACGACTTGGACGGCTCGGCTTCGGCGACCGCTGCGCCCTTGGACTCTTTCGCGTTCTTTGACGCAGACTTCTGCGCCTCCTTGGCGGCCTTGTCGGCTTTGGCGGAAGCCGTCTCTTTCTCTTTGTCCTTCGCCTTGCTCTTCGCGGACTTCGGTTCAGCGTCGGCGACGTCGCGTTTTCTCGCCGCCTTCTCCTTCTCGGCGTTGGCGACCGCGTGGTCGTCGGCGTGATAAACGGGCACCACGATGTGCATCCCGCTCTTCACCTCAGAGGCGCTAGAAAGGCCGTTGGCGGCGAGAAGCGCAGAAGCCGGGACGCCGTAACGGCCTGAAATCGTGTCCAGCGTCTCGCCATTGGCGACGACAATCGGCGAGCCCCCGGCGGCGGTCCAACCCGCGGCCGATCCACCCACCGCCTGCGGCTTCGAGAGGGAAGCGGTGCGCGTCCCAGACGTAGTGGGCGCCGCGCCTTGCGCGAGCGGCGACGCGCCCACGCCGGGCGTCGGCGCGGCGTGCTTCGTATTGCTCGCGAACGGATTGGAGAACGGACTGTCGCTTTGGGAAAAGCGGGTCACGTCGGACGAACATCCCGACAGGAAAATTAGGCCCAGCCCAGCCAGCGCGAGACGCGGAAACGCGCGTCCTTTTGTCCCCGCAACGCGATCACTCATCGGCTTCCACCCACGCCCACGCGACTACATATGAATGCAGTTTGCGCCGATCGAGTTAAGGGAAGGTTTAAGATGAATCGGCGGTTGACAATTATGTCGAAATCCGCGCGTCCAATGTGCGCGTTGCGGCTACAACGTGTTGCAATTGCATCCATCGCTTTCCCACCCGGCCTCGCGCCTCAAGGCGCCGTGAAGCAGGCTCGAAAGCCTTCGGCGCTCCTCTGGACGAGGTGTGAGGAAACCAAAATGAAGCGCCGCTACAATGCTCGCGCCAGCCCGCGCTCGAGCGGCCTCATTGCATGCGCCGGACCCATGTCCGCAGCATCGCCCGCCCCGATCGTCGTGTCGGTTAATCTGACGATGTGCTGCTCGCCTCGGTCCGGGCCGGCGATGACCGCAACCAGAACACCGCCCGGGCGGATCAGGCGGCGAAATGCCTCGCCTGGCGGCTCGATGAGGCCGTGGACAAGGACCCGATCGAAGCATTCGCCCGAAAGGTGATGCTCGAATCCGTCCGCCCAAGCCACCGTGACATTGGCGAGGCCGAAGGCCTTGATCCTCGCCGAAGCCTCCACCGCCAGCGTCTGGAATCGTTCGAGCGAGACGATTGTGTTCGCAAGCTGGGCCAAGAGCGCAGCGCAATAGCCTGTTCCTGTTCCTATTTCGCAGACGCGGTGCTCGGGCTTAAGGTCGAGCGCCCCGATCATCGCGGCGACGATTGACGGCGGCGGTGACGTCTGTCCGCAGCCGATCGGCAACGCAATGTCGCGGCCCGCAATGTCGGCGAACCGCGGCGGCATGAAGAGGGCGCGCGGCGCGCGCTCGAGCGCCCGTAGGAGGCCCAGGTCATTGATGCCCCTCGCCCGCATCGTGAGCGTGAACTGGGCGCGTTCTTCTGATTCGGCCACGGTCATGACGGGCTTTTATCCCGCCGATGTCGTTTCATTTGCGTCAACGCTTCGCAAAAACCTCCTCAAACCGCAGACGCGAATCATGGTCGGTGAGATCGAGCCGGAGCGGCGTGATCGAAATTTTTTGGGCCGTCAGCGCCGCGAGGTCGGTCCCCTCCGCTTGCTCGTACGCGCCGCGCTGGAACATCAGCCAGAAATACGGAAAGCCGCGGCCATCGCGCCGCTCCTCGACCCGCATCAATTCGGCGTTGCGGCGGCCTTGGCGGGTCAGCTCGATCCCCGCCACCTCGGACGCCGCGCAGGCGGGGAAATTGACATTGACGAGGCCGCCCGGAGCGATGCCTGCGGCGAGAATGGTGCGGATGACCGGCGCCGCATGCGTTTCCGCCGCGTCCCATTCGATCTTTGGCCGTCCGACGGCGCCGCCATAGGCCTGCGATAGCGCGATCGATGGAATGCCGAGGAGCGCGCCCTCCATCGCGCCGGCGATGGTGCCCGAATAGGTGACGTCTTCGGCAACGTTCTGTCCGCGGTTGACGCCTGACAAGACGAGGTCCGGCGGGCGATCGGCGAGGATTCTCCTCACCCCCATGATGACACAGTCCGTCGGCGTGCCTTTCAGCGCGAAATGGCGAGGGCCGATTTCTCGCAAGCGAAGCGGGTCGCTGAGGGAGAGCGAATGGGCCACGCCCGACTGGTCGTTCTCCGGCGCGACGACCGTCACGTCGTCGGACAGCTCGCGCGCGATCGATTCGAGGAGCTTGAGCCCCACTGCGTGGATGCCGTCGTCGTTGGTGAGGAGGATTCGCATGGCCCGAGTTTTCGCATGGGGCGTGCGTCGAGGCGAGAGCGTTCTGCCCGAAAGACGATTCGCGCCTACTGCGGCGCGGGTCCGAGTTCCGGCCAGCCGTCCGCGCTCCAAATGATGGGCGAGAACTGAAGTTTGGCCGCGCCGGCCGCATCGCCGTCGTAATAATGATAGGCTAGCATGCCGCCTTTGGAGGTTTTCACCGCCTCCTGCCCGCCTGGCCCTATAAAGCGGCCGGTTGTGGCCAGGACCTGCGAGCCTCCGCCTTCCAGCATCGCTCTGCCGTCTTTGTCTTGGTATGGGCCCTCGATCCGATCGGCGCGGCCGATGCGGATGTTGTAGGTCGAGGCGACACCCTTGCAGCATTGGTCGAAGCTGACGAAGAGGTAGAACTTGCCGTTACGCTCGAGGACGGACGCGGCCTCGATCGCGCCTCCGTGGCGGCTGGCGAGCGCGATGCGCGATGCACCCGCCCGGATGAGCTTGCCCGTGTCCGGGTTGAGTTCGTTGAGTTTGATCCCCGACCAGAAGGAGCCAAAGGCGAGATAGGCGCGCCCGTCCGGCGAATCGAACCGGAACGGGTCGATGGCGTTGAAATCGTCGCCGTCCCTCGAC
>DASXXT010000393.1:0-5087 GCA_036502965.1 Roseiarcus sp.
ATGCGGGCCGGGTTGTGACCCACCGCCAGATCCTCGCCGCGGTCTGGGGTCCGGCGCATACCGAGGACACGCAGTACCTCAGGGTCTTCATCGGCCAGCTCAGGGCCAAGATCGAGCGCGATCCTACGACGCCCACGATCGTCAAAACCGAGCCCGGCGTCGGCTACCGGGCCGCCGAGCCTTAAGCCGCGCTTCGCGTCCGCCGATAACGCCCGATGAACAATTCTTCGGCGCCGGCGCTTGATTTTCCGGCGCCTACCCCCGCGAATCGTTGGAGATTCGCTGGCACGCTCGTTGCGAAGCGGACCCTGGCCCCCAGTGGGGTCGAGCTCCCGCCGCCCTGCTTCACGGGCGCATGCGACGAGGTTGAACATGTCGTTGACGAGACGGATATTTCTACGCGCGGCCGGCGCGGCCCTGGGAGGGGCGCTTGCGCTCGGGACGTCCGCGGCGTTTGCGGCTGACGATACGATTAAGATCGGTATTCTGCATTCGCTGTCCGGCACGATGGCGATCAGCGAGACCACGCTCAAGGACGTGATGCTGATGCTGATCGACGAGCAGAACCAGAAGGGCGGCGTGCTTGGCAAGAAACTCGAAGCCGTGGTCGTCGACCCCGCTTCGAATTGGCCCCTGTTCGCGGAGAAGGCCAAGGAGCTGATCGAGAAGGACAAGGTCTCGGTCGTATTCGGCTGCTGGACTTCGGTGTCGCGCAAATCGGTGCTGCCGGTGTTCAAGGAGCTCGACTCGATCCTGTTCTATCCCGTCCAATACGAGGGCGAGGAATCGGAGCGCAATGTCTTCTATACCGGCGCGGCGCCCAATCAGCAGGCGATCCCCGCGGTCGATTATCTGATGAGCGAGGATGGCGGCTCGGTGAAGCGCTGGGTGCTCGAAGGCACCGACTACGTCTATCCGCGCACCACCAACAAGATCCTCGCCGCCTATCTGAAACTGAAAGGCGTGCCCGACGAAGACGTTATGATCAATTATACGCCGTTTGGCTTCTCCGACTGGCAGACCGAGGTGTCGAAGATCAAAGCCTTCGGTTCGGCCGGCAAGAAGACGGCGGTGGTGTCGACGATCAACGGCGACGCCAACGTGCCGTTCTATAAGGAGCTCGGCAACCAGGGGATCAAGGCGACCGACATCCCCGTCGTCGCCTTCTCAGTCGGCGAGGAGGAGCTCGCCGGCCTCGACACCAAGCCGCTGGTCGGCCACCTGGCGGCGTGGAACTATTTCGAGTCGATTGATACGCGGGCGAACAAGGACTTCATCGTCAAGTGGCATGAGTTCACCAAGAAGCCGAACCGTTCAACATGTGGGTGAAGGCGGTCGAGAAGGCGCAAAGCTTCGAGCCCGACAAGGTCATCGCGGCGATGATCGGCGTCTCGGTCCCGAACCTCACCGGCGGCTTCTCGACGATGATGCCGAACCACCACATCACCAAGCCCGTCTATATCGGCGAGATCCAGGCTGACGGCCAGCTCAACACGGTCTGGCAGACGCCGGCGCCGGTCGTGGCGCAGGAATGGTCCCCCTATCTCGAAGGCTCGCGCGATCTCATTGCCGACTGGCGCTCGCCAATGTCGTGCGGCAACTTCAACGTCAAGACGGGAAAATGCGGCGGCTGACGCTGCTCACTGGCCCCTGCCCTCTCCCTGCTAAGGGAGAGGACGCTTCCTTCGAAAAGCCGGACGACGTCGGACGAGGGCCGGCGAACCGAAGGGTAGGTCATGCCGCTATCGAACGCCTTTCGCGACGCATGTCGCCTCGCATGGAATCGTCATCGCGAAGATCCCCGGGTCTCCGTCCGGGGGACGCGGCGATCCAGAGCCACGGCTCTGACCCTTCATCTCTGGATCGCTTCCCTCCGGGTCCAAAGTCCGGGGGTCGCGATGACGACCGCGGTTCGACCCTTTTGCATCATACTCTAGGCGTTCTCCGCGCGCTCGGCGTCATCGCGCTGCTTGCGTTCGCAACCGCCGCCCGCGCCGACGCCCTCGACGACACTCTGGCGAAATTTCTCGACGATAAGTTTCCCCAAACCGCAGCCGCGATCGGAGAGTTGTCCGCCGAGGCGCCGCCTCAGGCCGCTGCCATTCTGGAGGCGCTCGGCGACAACCGCCTCATGATCGATCTCGCCGACCGTCTCGTCGCCTACAAGACCGCCGCGGGCGCGCTGCTCAACGCCAAGACAAGCGCGCCTATTCCCGACTCCAACGCCGCCGCCTTCAAGAAGGTTCGCGTCAACAACGGGCTTCGAAGCGCCATCCAGGGCGCGATGGGATCTCTGACCCTCGCCAATCCCGATGCGGAGAAGCGTCTCGCCGCGGCCGAGGACGTATTCAGAACGCACGACGCCAAGGCCTTGCCGGCGCTCCAAACTCAGCTTGCCAAGGAAAGCGATCCACGCGTCGCCGCCGCTTTGAAGCTCGCCCAGGCGTCGATCTTCGCCGCCAACGACAGCGGTTCGCCGCAAGACCGCCTCTCGGCGATTGCAACGCTGAAGGAGCGCGGCGGTCAGGACGCGCAAAGCCTCATCGACGCGATCGCGCAGAAGGCCACCGACCCGGCGGTGAAAAGCGCCGCCGCATCCGCCCTTAGCGCAATCCATGCGCGTCTCGCTCTGTGGGGCGTCGCGCAGAACCTCTGGTATGGCGTCTCGGCCTCCTCGGTGCTGCTGCTTGCGGCGATCGGCCTTGCGATCACCTTCGGCGTCATGGGGGTCATCAATATGTCGCATGGCGAGATGGTGATGCTCGGCGCCTATTCGACCTATGTCGTGCAGACGCTTCTGCCGCCTTCGTTGCAGAATTGGTCGCTCGCTTTCGCCATTCCGCTCGCGTTTGTCGTTGCCGGTTTTGTCGGCATCGCGATCGAGCGTCTCGTGATTCGCTTTCTCTACACCCGCCCGCTTGAGACGCTGCTCGCGACCTGGGGCGTGTCGCTCATTTTGCAACAGTTGGTCCGCAGCCTGTTCGGCGCCAACAACCGCCAGGTCACCAACCCTCCGTTCATGTCGGGCGCGTTCGAGCTCGGCGGCCTGTCGATCACCACCAACCGGCTATGGATCATCGTGCTCTCCGCCGTCGTCTTCATTGGACTGCAGCTCGTTCTGCGCGCGACGCCTTTCGGCCTGCAGATGCGCGCCGTGACGCAGAACCGACGGATGGCGGCGTCGATGGGCATTTCGACGGCGCGTATCGACATGCTGGCCTTCGGGCTTGGATCGGGGGTCGCGGGGATCGCGGGCGTGGCGCTGTCGCAGATCGACAACGTGTCGCCGAACCTCGGCCAAGGCTACATCATCGACAGCTTTATGGTCGTCGTATTCGGTGGTGTCGGAAACTTATGGGGCACCGCGTTCGGCGCCCTCTTGATCGGACTCGCCAACAAGCTGCTCGAGCCGTTGATCGGCGCGGTCCAGGGCCAGATCGTGCTCCTCATCTTCATCATCCTGTTCATCCAGAGACGGCCGAGGGGGCTTTTTGCTCTGCGGGGGCGGGCTGTCGAAGCATGAGCGCCCGGCTCGACCAGCTCGGCCTGGCTTTCGTCGCGATCCTCATTGCTGCGGCCATCGCCGTGCCGTTGCTGTCGCTCGCGATCTCGCCCAAGTCTCCCTTCTACCTGCCCCCCTACCTGGTGCAGCTGCTCGGCAAATATCTTTGCTACGCGATCCTCGCCGTCGCGCTCGATCTGGTCTGGGGCTATTGCGGCATTCTGTCCTTGGGCCATGGCGCATTCTTCGCCCTCGGCGGCTATGCGATGGGCATGTATCTGATGCGGCAGATTGGAACGCGCGGCGTCTACGCCAACCCGGTCCTGCCGGATTTCATGGTGTTCTTGAATTGGAAGGAGCTGCCCGTCGCCTGGTGGGGATTCAATTGGTTTCCTTACGCGATGGCGATGGTGGTGATGGTTCCCGGGCTGTTGGCGCTCGCCTTCGGCGGGTTCGCGTTCCGCTCGCGCGTGACCGGCGTCTATCTTTCGATCATCACCCAGGCGATGACCTTCGCTTTGTTCAAGGAGTTCTTTCGCAACGATTTTGGCTTCGGCGGCAACAACGGCCTGACCGACTTCAAGGACGTGCTCGGCTTCTCGATTCAGTCCGCCTCGACCAAGGCCGCTCTGTTTTCGGCCAGCGCCATCGCCCTCATCGTCGCTTATGTAGTCTCGCGCGCGATCATCGCCTCAAAGTATGGCAAGGCGCTGGTTGCGGTGCGCGACGCGGAAAGCCGCATGCGTTTTCTCGGCTACCGGGTCGAGAACTATAAGCTGTTCGTCTTCGTCGTTTCGGCTGTCATCGCCGGCATCGCTGGCGCCCTCTACGTGCCGCAGGTCGGCATCATCAATCCGAGCGAATTCGCGCCCGCAAATTCGATCGAAGCGGCCATCTGGGTCGCGGTCGGCGGCCGTGGGACGCTGATCGGCGCCGCCGTCGGGGCCATCGCGGTCAACTTCGCCAAGACCTTTTTCACCGGCGCCTTCCCCGAATATTGGCTCTATGGTCTCGGCCTCCTGTTCGTCCTGACCACGCTATTCCTGCCCAAGGGCCTGCTCGGATTGGCGCTCAAGGGCGGTGAGCGGAAACCGCGCCAGATGGTTCCCGTCGAGGCCATAGAGGAAGGCGTCGAACCGTGAACGAAGCCGTCAATCCAAGTCTCACCCAAACTCTCCTTTATCTCGATGGGGTCAGCGTCTCGTTCGACGGCTATAAGGCGCTTCGAAGCCTGTCGCTTTTGCTCTTCCCGGGTGAGATGCGGGCGATTATCGGCCCCAACGGGGCCGGCAAGACGACGATGATGGACGTCATCACGGGCAAGACGCGTCCCGACGAAGGCGAGGTGATGTTCGACGGGCGCCATGATCTGACCAAGCTCGACGAAGCCGAGATTGCGACGCTTGGGGTGGGGCGCAAGTTCCAGAAGCCGACCGTGTTCGAGAACCACACGGTCGAAGGCAATCTCCTTCTCGCGACCAAGGCGCCGCGCAGCGTGCGCGCCACCCTGTTCGGACGCGAAGACCCGAAAACGCTGGAGACGATCGACGTTATCCTCGCGACCACCCGGCTTGCCGATCATCGG
>DASXXT010000394.1:0-4081 GCA_036502965.1 Roseiarcus sp.
CTGCCGCAACCACGACCCCCTGCGCAGCGCCCTCAAGCGACAGTTCTTCGGCGACTGCGGGCGACATGTTCATGACCTGCGCCCCCTCGAATGGCGAACGGCTGTGTATGGTCAACGCGTCACGCGGAGGGATTTCCGGCGCGGCGGCGAGTTTGAGGGGGAGGGTCAGCGGGCGCCCGCTCCGCAGGATCGATAACCGGGCCGAGCCGCCGAGAGGCTTGACCGCGAGCCGAAAACCGACGCCCTCGGCGTCATCCACGCTTTGGTCGTCGACCGCTGTGATGAGGTCGCCACGCTTGAGACCCGCCTGGGCCGCGGGGCCAACTGCGGCGACTGTCACGACCAGCGCGCCCGTCGGCCGATCGATGCCAAGATTATCGGCGATATCCTTGGTCAAACTCTGCAGGGTGGCGCCGAGCCATGGCCGCTTGACGGACGCGCCGCCATGAAGCGCAGCGGCGACGACGCTTTTCACCATGTTGACGGGAATGGCGAAACCGATCCCGATGCTGCCGCCCGTGCGGGAGTAGATCGCGGAGTTGATGCCGACCAGCTTGCCATCGAGATCGACCAGAGCGCCGCCCGAATTGCCAGGATTGATGGCCGCATCTGTTTGAATGAGAAAGCCGTAGTCGCTGATCCCAACCTGCGTGCGTGCGAGCGCCGAGACGATGCCTTGGGTCACCGTTTGCCCGACGCCGAACGGATCGCCCACGGCGATGACGAAATCGCCGACTTCGAGCGCGTCCGAATCGCCAAGTTCGAGTACCTGGAAATCTCGGCCCCCCTTGAGCCGAAGCACGGCGAGGTCGGTGCGCGGATCGCGCAGCACGATCTCAGCCTCAAATTCGCGCCTGTCCGAGAGCGCGACCTTCACCTGGGTCATGCCCTCGATCACGTGATAGTTGGTTACCACAAGCCCCGAAGGGTCCACGATGACTCCCGAACCAAGCGCTTTCGACACTCTGGATTCGTCGCCACCGCCGAAGAACCGGCGGAAGATCGGATCGTCGAACAGCGGATTGTGTGCTGCCGTCTCGACCCGTGAGGCGTAAACGTTGACGACCGCGGGAGTGACCTTCTTCACCACCGGCGCGAAGGAGAGGCGCACCTGGTTCGGATTCTGCGGCGCGACTTTCGGCGCCGTCTCGGCGGACGCCGCCCGCAATATGAGGGCGAGCGCGAAAACGAGCGCCAAGCGTACCAAACCGAACCTCCGAGCTTGTTTTACGGCCGCTCATATAGGCGAGCCCGCACGCACTGCAAAGCAGCGGCGATGCGCATGAACAGAAGCCCGGCCTGACCATCTGGCGAGGTGGGCGGCGGCCTCATTGAGGGACATGTTAGCCGGCAAAGGAGCTTCCCATGTCAGACCAACCCGCCTCTTCCGTCTTGCTCGCCTTGTCGACGGGGTTCGCCAGTCTCATCCACGACGTCGCGCCGAGCCTCGTCTCCATCCAATCCGCCCGCGCGCGGTCGACCGGCTTTTCCTGGCGTCCGGGCCTCATTGTCGCGGCCGAGAACGCGCTCGCCGATGACGGCGACCATTCGATCGGCGCCCATGACGGCGCGTCGAACCCGGCTCAGCTCGTCGGCCGCGATCCGTCGACCGACGTCGCCCTGTTGCGAATCGAGCGGACCGATCTGCCGAAAGCGCCCTCTGCGGCTGCAGCGCCGGCGGCTGGGGCGCTCGCCGTCGTCGCCGGAGCGCGCGAAGGCGCGGCGAACGCAGCGCTGGGCGTCGTGTCGTTCGTAGGTCCGCAGTGGCGGAGCCTACGCGGCGGCCTCATCGACGCGCGCATCGAACTCGACGCTGCGCTTGCGCGCGCGAGCGAAGGCGGCCTTGCGCTCGACGCTTCAGGCCAAGCGTTGGGCATGGCCGTTTTCGGTCCGCGACGGCGCACTCTTGTCATTCCGATGACGACGATCGACCGCGTCGCCGATGTGCTCGCGACAAAGGGCAGAATCGCGCGCGGCTATCTCGGCCTTGGCCTGCAACCGGTCAAGCTCGACGACGGCGGGACCGGGGCGATGGCGATCAGCGTCGACACCAAGGGGCCCGGCGCTGCAGCGGGCGTCCGGCAGGGCGACATTATCGTGGCCTGGAACGGCGATCCGATCCGTGGCGTCCATCAGCTCGTGCGCGCTCTCGGACCCGACAGCGTCGGCGCGAGCGTCAGGCTGACTCTGCGCCGAGGCGGCGAGCCGATCGAGACGACGCTGACGATTGGCGAACGGCCGGAGAGCCAATGACCGGCGAGCCGCCGGTCGTGGTGGTCGCGGTTGAGATCGGCGAGCCGGAGCTTGCCGATCGGCTGACGGCGCTTCTGGCCGATGTTCCGGGGCTCAGGCTCGCGACGCCCGGTGAGCCGGCCGACGTGGCGCTTGTCATCCCTGGTGAACCCGAACCCGGGCCTGACGTCGCTTTAACGCCGCGCGAACTCGCCGTGCTGGCGCTGATCGCCGAGGGGGCGTCGAACAAGGCGATCGCGCGCCGCCTCGCGATTTCGGTCCATACGGTGAAGTTTCACATCGCCTCGCTGCTCGACAAACTCGACGCACAGGGACGGGCCGAGGCAGTGGCGCAAGGAGCGCGGCTCGGGGCAATTCGGCTTTAGACGACCCAGCGCCGCCGGGGATCGGCTTGGCGACTGGGAAGGGACAGACCCGCGAGACGCCGCGTCTTCGCTCACGTCTCATCCGGCCAATTCCCGGCCACGAAAACGTCTGGGCCGAACATATGCGTTTCAACCTTGTCCCTGATCTCCTTGGGCAGCGTTGTCGGCAGGAGCTTCCGATCAGGATTGGTGTGGTAGATGGTTTCCCAACCGTTCTTCCATTTGTCCGGATCCCACTGTGCCTGATGAACTCGGTGCTTTCTTGCAATCGCCTGATACTTTGGCCACTCGTAGTCGACCTTGCGCTTGTTTACCTTGTCCAGGCCAAGCACTACAACCAAGTTGATGCGTTGGAGGTCGTCCGGCCGGTTTTCGGCCAGGAAATTGAGGATCCAATAAACATTGTAGGCGCCGCCAGAGAAGCCGTAAAGCGCATGAATATCTAAATCTGGCGCGAACTCCATGTCTATCTCATACGATTTCTTGCCCAACGTGAGCCCGGCAAACAGTTTTAAAAACTCTTGAACTTGCTTGCCCTTATATCCGCTCTGCTGGCCCTCTAGCGGCAGAGTTTTCGGCTCATAGTCTCTTTTCCGTGCGTAGTCTTCTGCTGCCTGCACGTGCAGCGCTCCGATTGGCCATTTTGCTGGCTTCCCAAACTGGTCCGGATATTCTTGGCTTCCATCGGGGTCCGAATTACCCCGTAAAATTACCATCTTCCCATTTTTGGCCATTGAGGCTCTCCTTTGCGGAAGCCGTTTAGACGCGCTTGGGCCCGACGCTAATCCTGGAGGCGGTCAAAACCGGACGGCGCCACGCCGACCTCCGAAGTCCTAATGCTTTCGCCGTCCTCTTCAAACGATTGAGAATGACTGCGCCTCCGACCAAGGATCTTGGCGGGACGGCGATAGAGAAAGCTTAGCAGATCACGCGACTGCCGCGCCACGCGCTTAGCGCGGCAAGGTGTCAACGCGGCTCAAGAAGATGCGCACGAGCGCGCAATCGTCGGCGGCGCTTGAAGCGCCGATCAGCCCTCGGCTTGTGCTGCTCGACAAACTCGACGCGCAGAGTCGCGGCGGAAGCCGTAGCGCAGGCGCCGGCGGGGGCGATTAGGCTTTAGGCGCGAGCCCGAGGTCGTGTGGATCCGCGGCCTCGCCTTTCGTTCCTGCGCGCTCAGCTCTCGGCGGCTGCGGTCTGGGCCGGGCCGGAATCCTTGCCTTTGGCCTCGACGTCACGATCGACGAATTCAATCACCGCCATAGCCGCGTTGTCGCCGGGGCGGAATCCCGCCTTCATGATCCGCGTATAACCGCCGTTGCGATCCTTGTAGCGTGGACCCAGCACGTCGATCAGCTTCTTGACCAGATCGGCGTCGCGCAAGCGGGCGATCGCGAGCCGGCGCGCGTGCAGATCGCCGCGCTTGCAGAGCGTCACCAGCTTCTCGACCACGGGACGAAGATCCT
>DASXXT010000395.1:0-3947 GCA_036502965.1 Roseiarcus sp.
GTGGAGCAGCGTCGGTCGCGGTCGTCGAAGGCGACCAGGCCGGGCCGCTGGCGGTGATCAGCCGGCCGATGGCGCGAGGCCACGCCGACGCTTTGCCGCTGATGGTCGAGGAGGCCATGCGCGGCGTTGAAGGCGGCTTTCCGTCGCTCGCGCGCATCGCGGTCGCAATGGGTCCCGGCTCCTTCACCGGCATCCGCGTCGGCCTCGCCATGGCGCGGGCGATGGGGATGGCGCTCGCGATTCCCGTGGTCGGCGTTTCGACTCTCGCCGCCTTCGCCGCGCCGCTCTTGAGTGAGCCCCGGACTGGAATCATCGCCGCCACGATCGACGCTCGACACGGCTCGGTCTATTTTCAGTTGTTCGAGGCGTCCGGCCGTCCGCTGGGGCCGCCTCGTTGCGATACGCCCCGGGAGTGTGTACGCGCGATTGGCGCCGGGCCCGCTTGGTTCGCCGGCGACGCCGCTGCGCTTGTCGCAAGCGAAGCCCAGCGCGCCGGACTGCCCTACGACCTCGACGCCGCACGAGTCGCGCCGGACATTGTCGCTCTCGCTCGGATGGGTCTCGCCGTCGACCCTTCGACCAGCCCGGCGCGCCCTGTCTATGTGAAGCCGCCGGACGCGCGGCCAAATGCGGCCGAGCCCATCGCCAGGGCGCCGGCCTGAGCGCCTGATCAAGCCCATGATCTTCGGCCTACGCCGATCTCCCCCGCCCATCATCCGCCTGCTTCGGCCGGACCGGTCGCAGGCCTGCGCGCGCCTTCACGCCGAGGGTTTCGCGCACCCCTGGTCGGCGGAGGAGATGGCTGCGCTCATCGCCAGTTCGTCGACCGTCGGCGCTGCGGCGCTGGATCCAGTAAGCGGCCGCTTGCGCGGCTTTGTCTTGTCGCGTCTGGCGGCGGACGAAGCGGAGATTCTCACCATCGCCGTCGACGCCGCGCACCAGGGCAGGGGGGTCGGGCGGGCGCTTCTCAGCGAGAACTTGCGTCAGGCCGCGAACGCGGGGGCAAAGGCGATGTTCCTCGAGGCAGCCAAGGACAACGCGCCGGCTTTGGCTTTGTATGAGCGCTTCGGGTTCGTCAAAGTCGGTGAACGCGCCGGCTACTATCGCCGGGCCGACGGAACCCGCGCCACGGCCGTCGTGATGCGCAAGTTGCTTGGATAAGCGCCGGCTCGCGGCGCCAAGACAAGCCAGTAGCCACAACAACAGTTTGTGAAAGGATATTTCGGTTGCCGCTCGGGACCGGACGATCTCGCCCACCGGCTATTTCCCCGCGACGGGAAAGCGCCTACATAAGACGTGGACGCTTCTGGAGCCCCTAATTGTCCGAATCGATCGTGCTTGAAGACGCAGATGGGATTGCAAGTCCCTCACGGGAATCGCACCCACGGGCGTTCATCAAGTCATTCGGATGCCAGATGAACGTCTATGATTCCGAGCGAATGGGCGACCTCGCCGCCGAGGCTGGGTACCGCGAGGCGATCCGGGTCGAGGACGCCGATCTCATCGTTCTCAACACCTGCCACATCCGCGAACGCGCCTCGGAGAAAATCTATTCCGAGCTTGGCAAGCTGCGCGAGCTGAAGGAAGAACGCGGGCGCGAAGGCCGGCGGACGATGCTGATCGTCGCGGGCTGCGTCGCTCAGGCCGAGGGAGGGGAAATCCTGCGCCGCCAACCCGCGGTCGACATCGTCGTCGGCCCGCAGAGCTACCATCGCCTGCCGCAGCTCCTGCGCGAGGCGCGCGTCCGCCCTGGCGTCGTGGACACTGAATTTCCGGCGGAGGACAAATTCTCTCGACTGCCGGCCTCGGCGGCCGACTCGATTCGCCGCCGCGGCGTCGCCGCCTTCGTGACCGTGCAGGAGGGCTGCGACAAGTTCTGCTCGTTCTGCGTCGTGCCTTACACCCGCGGCGCCGAGGCCTCGCGGCCCCCCGCCGCCGTTCTGGACGAGATCGCGCGCCTTGCCGACGCCGGCGTGCGGGAGGTCACGCTGCTCGGGCAGAACGTCAACGCCTTTCATGGGGTCGACCGCCAGGGCCAAGCGATCGGACTTGCCGAATTGATCCGCGCCGCCGCGGCCACGCCCGGCATTTGCCGCGTGCGCTATACCACCTCGCACCCCAACGATATGAGCGAGGATCTCATTCAAGCCCATCGCGACGTTCCAGCGCTCGCGCCCTATCTCCATCTGCCGGTTCAGTCCGGCTCCGACATTGTCCTGAAGTCGATGAACCGCCGCCACCGTGTCGCCGACTATCTCGATCTTGTCGCGCGCGTGCGAGCGGCGCGTCCGGACATCGCCTTCTCCTCGGACTTCATCGTCGGTTATCCCGGCGAAACCGACGCCGACTTCGATCAAACACTTGCTCTCGTTCGAGCGGTGGGGTTCGCCTCGTCCTACGCCTTTAAATATTCGGCCCGGCCGGGAACGCCCGCCGCCGAGATGTCCGGCCAGATTGACGAAGCGACCAAGGTTCGGCGGCTCGCGGCGCTTCAGGAGCTGATCGAAAAGCAGCGGCAGGCCTTCAACCGGGCGACCGTCGGGCGGCGCCTCGAGGTTTTGTTCGAGAAGCCCGGCCGGCGCGAGGGACAGGTCATCGGACGCTCGCCGACCATGCAATCGGTGTTCGCCGAGGGGCCGCGGTCGCTGATCGGCGAGCTGATGGAGGTCGAAATGGTCGCCGCCGAGCCGCATTCGCTGCGCGGGCGCATTGTCTCGCCAGCGTCGTAAATCGAGGTTTTACTGGCGTGAGGGATGATTCTGAACCCGGACAGGACACAACGGAGAGAGCCAATTTGAAGCCGCAGGACACTTCGCCGACGCGCATCGCCGCCGCCCCTCCGGTCATTAATCCGACGCTCCGCGAATCCAAACCTGCCGAAATCGCCATCGCTTTCCCCGACAACGCCGCCGCCTCGGTGGTCTTCGGCCATTACGACCAGAACATCGCGCGGATCGAGCGCAGTCTCGGCGTATCGGCTTACGCCAACGGAAACCAGGTGGTCATCAAGGGCCCGCGCGAGGCCAGCGAGCAGGCCCGGCGTGTATTCGAGATGCTTTACGAACGCGTCAAGCTGGGCCAGCCGGCGAGCGAAGGCGATGTCGAGGGCGTCATCGCCGAAAGCGCCTATCAAGGTCTTCTGTTCCCGGGCGAGGAGGGGTCCAAGGACAGTTTCGGCGTCGTCAAGACGCGCAAGCGCGGCGTTGTGCGCGCCCGCAGCGCGGCGCAGGACCAATATTTGGCGGCCTTGCGCAAGTATGAGCTGGTGTTCGCCGAAGGTCCCGCGGGCACCGGCAAGACGTGGCTTGCGGTTGGCCATGCGGTGTCGCTGCTCGAACAGGGGCTGGTCGAACGGCTGGTGCTGTCGCGTCCCGCGGTCGAGGCCGGCGAGCGCCTCGGCTTCCTGCCCGGCGACATGCGCGACAAGGTCGATCCCTATCTGCGTCCCATCTATGATGCGCTCTACGACTTCATGGACGGGCGCATGGTCGAACGGGGGCTCCAGACCGGCATGATCGAAATTGCGCCGCTCGCCTTCATGCGCGGGCGGACTTTGTCCAAGGCCGCCATCCTTTTGGACGAAGCCCAGAACGCGACGGCGATGCAGATGAAGATGTTTTTGACCCGCCTCGGCGAGGGTTCGCGGATGATGGTCAACGGCGATCCGAGCCAGACTGACCTCGCGCCGGGACAGAAATCGGGCCTTGGCGATGCGATCGGGCTTCTCAAATCGATCCCGCGCATCGGTCACGTCCGCTTCACCCACGTCGATGTGGTCCGCCACGATCTCGTACGCCAGATCGTCGAGGCTTACGGCCGCGCGGGCGGGGCGGGACAGCCGACCACGGCCAAATGAAGAGTTCGCTCGACATCAGCGTTTCGTCGCCGCTTTGGCGCCGATTGCCTCGGGCGCGCGCCATCGCGCGCGAGACGATCGCCGCCGCCGC
>DASXXT010000396.1:0-6612 GCA_036502965.1 Roseiarcus sp.
CGTATGGACCCGCCGCCTCCAGCCGATGGGCGAGCGCCGCCGTCGCCGCGTTGGCCGTCAGCGCCGCATCGACGGTGAGGCCGGCGTCCGCGCGCGCTCTCGCCACCGCTTCGCCGAGCCGCTCCTCGAGGAACGCGCGCCACTCGCCGAGCCGGTCGCTCCTGAGCGTCACGCCCGCCGCCATCGCATGTCCGCCGCCCTTGATCGCCACGCCTGCTTCAATCGCCGCTCGCACCGCCCGGCCGAGATCGACGCCGACGATCGAGCGGCCGGAGCCGGTCGCCTGCCCGCCGGCGAGGGTCAGCGCGAAGGCCGGGCGCTCGAACCGCTCCTTGAGCCGGGCCGCGAGCAGGCCGACGACGCCCGGCGGCCACGTCTCTCCAGCCACGACGACCGCCGCGCCCCGTTCCTCGAGGCCCAGCGACAACAGCGCTTCCGCCTCGGCCTGCGGCAGGGCCTCGATCTCGATCTGCTGGCGGATGCGGTTCAGCCGGTCGAGCTCGACCGCGATCGCACGCGCCTCAATGTCGTCGGCCGCGGTCAGGAGCCGCATCCCCAGGGCCGCGTCGCCGATGCGTCCGCCCGCGTTGATGCGCGGGCCGATGACAAAGCCCAAATGGTAGGGCCGCGGCGGTCCATCGGCGCCGGCGATGTCGAACAACGCGGCGAGCCCAGGACGGCGGCGCTCCCGCATGATCGCGAGGCCCTTGACGACAAAGGCGCGGTTGAGCCCGATGAGCGGCACGACGTCGGCGACAGTCGCGAGCGCAACGAGATCAAGTGCGGCGATAAGGTCCGGGCCTTTGCCGCCGCTCCAGAAGCCTGCTTCGCGCAGCGCGCGATTGAGCGCCACCAGCGCCAGGAAGACGACGCCGGCGGCGCAGAGATAGCCGAGCCCGGAAAGATCGTCCTCACGGTTGGGATCAACGAGCGCCGACGTCTTCGGCAGCACCTCCGGGGCCTGATGGTGATCGAAGACGATCACGTCGAGGCCAAGTTGGCCCGCGACCCCGAACGGCTCGCGGCTGACGGCTCCGCAGTCGACGGTCACCACGAGCGTCGCGCCTCGCGACGCGAAATCTTGAATCGCCTCGACGTTGGGCCCGTAGCCCTCGGTCACGCGATCGGGGATATGGACGATCGTCTCCAGCCCGCAGGCGTTCAGATATTCGCTCAGCAGCGCCGCGCTGCACGCGCCGTCGACGTCATAGTCGCCAAAAATCGCCACCCGCTCATGGGCCATGACCGCAAGCCTGAGGCGCTCGGTCGCCGCGGCCATATCGCGCAGGCAAAAGGGGTCCGGCATGAGATCGCGGAAGCTCGGAGCCAGATGGCGCTCAACCGCTTCTGGCGCGACCCCGCGCCCAGCAAGCACGCGCGCGATCAGTTCGTCATGTCCGCCGATTTGCGCAATGGCGAGCGCGCGCAATTCCCCTGCCGCGTCAAGCCGCGGCCGCCATGGCTGGCCGAGCGCCGAGGTCTCAACGTCGAGGAAGTAATCGGAGGGCGTCAAAACTCCGCCTTGGATCGGCAACGCGGCGGTGCGCGAATCACTTGCCGCAGAGCGAATCATGACAGAACGCGTCTTGATCCAGAAGGAATTAGCGCCGGTCGAGAGTCTGTCGTCCCCAGGCTCTTCGAACAGAGGTGCGGCCGACGGACTGGTTTCGGCTCGGCCTACGCTTCACCACCAGAGGCCCGGCGTCGCCAGTTCCACCAACGCCCCGTCGGGGTCACGCATGTAGAGGCTTACCCCGCCGCGCGGCCAGCGATACTCGCCAACGATGTCCACGCCGCGTTCCGAGAGACGCTTGCGCCAGGCGTCGAGATCATCGGCGCTGATCGAGAATGCGAGGTGCAGGCGTCCGCGGCCGTCGTGACCTGGGATCGTGCCGCTCGGATCGACTACGTTTTGCTCGGTTGCGCCAGCCTGAAACACCAGCAAGACGCTACGCTGCGCGATCTCGAAGGCGACCAGCCGCGGCGAATCGACAAGAGCCTTGAACCCGAACAGATCGCGATAAAACGTCGCCGTGCGTTTGAGGTCGCCCGCGTAGAGCGACGTTTCCAGGACGCCCTCGATCGCCGGCGCGCCGCCCTGCTCCGCCATCGCCTTCTCCGGACGCGTTCAATTGATCGCCGCGGACAGCGTGACGGAACGGCGGCGAAAAGTCCAAACGTCAGCTTCGAGAAGCTCGGTTCTCGCCCGTTCAGAACGCGAGGCGTCCGCCAACGACAGCAAGGGTTCCGGCCAAAATAGGCCGCAGAACGCGATCGGATACGCGAGAGGCGAAATGGCTGGAAATGATAATGCCCGGGACCGAACCGACGAGCAGCGAAACGAGCATATGGAAGTCGACCGATCCGAGCCACCAATGTCCGGCGCCGGCGATCAGCGTCAGCGGCACCGCGTGCGCGATATCGGAGCCGACAATGCGCACGATCGGAGAACTGGGATAGAGCGTCAGCAGAACTGTGGCGCCGATGGCGCCTGCCCCTACGGAAGAGATCGTCACGAGGACGCCGAGAACCACCCCGAGCACAACGGTGAGAGTGCTGACGGTTTGCTCGCTGGCGCCGTCCATAACGCGAGCCAGACGGGCGAGCAGGGCCTTCCGGAAAATGAGCGTAACCGCAGTCATGATCAACGCGATTCCAAGCGTCGTGCTGATGATTCCTCCGCTCGCCCTGGAGGACGACCCGAGATGCGCGAGCAGCAACAGCGACAACAGCGCCGCGGGCACACTTCCATAGGCGAGGCGGCGCGTGATGCGCCAATCGACCGAACCGTGATAGGCGTGCACCGCCCCGCCGCTGATCTTTGTGACGCCCGCATATAAGAGGTCGGTGCCGACGGCGGTCGCCGGATGGACCCCGAATGCCAGCACCAGGAGCGGCGTCATGAGCGAGCCGCCCCCGACGCCGGTAATCCCGACCAGCAGCCCGACGGCCAGCCCGGAAACCGCGAAAACCGGATCTATGCCATGCAACGTGCGGTATCCTGCTCGGTGGTCCAAAATCTAATGTTGATTAGATTACTAGACTTTTGGATCGACGTCAACCGCCACCGCTGGCACGACTTGCCGGCCACTGCGCTCTCGAAGCGCGAGATAAGCGCCACACGCGACAACCAGCGCCGCCCCAAGCAGAGTGGCGGAAGCCGGCCAATCACCGAAGACCACCACGCCGGAAATGATCATCCAGACGAGCTGGGTGTAGGTAAACGGCGTCAAGATCGGCGCTGGAGCAAACCGATGCGCCACGATCAATAGTCCATGGCCGGCGGCCCCAAAGACGGCCATCGCCGCCATGAGCAGCCAAGCTCCCACTGTCCCTGGCTGCCGCCAGACCCAGGGCAATATCGGAGATAGGACGACAATGCCGGCGACCTGCGTCCACGCGAGCGTAGTCTGTGCTGTGTCAGCGCCGGCCAGCTTGCGCGTGGCCAGCACATATCCGGAATTGCAAACGACGCCGGCAATCGCGATGAGGACAATTGGTTGAAACGCGGCCGTGCCCGGGCGCGTCGCGATCACGACTCCGAGAAATCCGATGGCGATTGCGACCATACGCTCAAGACTCACCTTTTCGCCCAGCAAGGGCCCGGCAAGAAGCGCGACGAAGATCGGCGTAAGAAACGAGATCGTTGCGGTCTCGGACAGCTGCATCTGATGGACGGCAAGCAGGTTCGCGCTCGTCGAGCCGAAAAGCAGCGTCGAACGCACGAGCTGCAACCATGGCCGCTTCGAGCGCAGCGTTACCGGCCGCGACAGCGCGCGCGAGCCGGCGAGAGCGATCAGCGACGCCCCGACATAGCGCGTCCATATGATTTGCGTGATTGGCAAAGAAGCGCTCAGCCATTTTGCGCATGTGTCCAGCCCGGTGAAGCAGACCATCGTGCCGCACATGAACGCGATCGCGAGAATCCGCATGCGGCGGTCCTCGTCTGCGGCCGAAGCCATTCTTGTAACCGTCGAGGACGCCACCTCAGACCGCTTCGCGTTCGATGCGAATAACCTGAGGCTTCTCGCGCACGACGCCGTCCTCGACAGTCCGCGCCAGGGCCTGCCGGATCGAAGATTCAGTCGTGCCGTGGGTCATCAACACGACCGGCACGACGCCGGCGGAAGCCGCTTCTCTCGTCGCCCGTTTTTGCATGATCGCCTCGAGCGAAATGAGCCGCTCGCCCATCCGCGCCGCGATAGCACCCATGGCGCCGGGGCGGTCAACGACTGCGAGGCGCACGTAATAGCCGCCCTCGTGCCGCTGCATCGGCACGCGGTCCGCCTCAACAAGCGATGCGGCAGGCCGACCGAAGGGCGGCACGCGAATCCCGCGCGCGATGTCGACAATGTCAGCGGCGACGGCCGACGCGGTCGCCTCGCCGCCCGCTCCCGGTCCGACTAAGGTCAGCTGCCCGATCGCATCGCCGTCGATCGAAACCGCGTTGAGCACGCCCATGGTCTGGGCAAGCGGCGCGCTCTTGGCCACCATCGTCGGATGCACCCGCTGCTCAACGCCATGGGCAGTTCGTTCGGCGACGCCCAAGAGCTTGATGCGAAACCCAAGTTCGTCCGCGGCGCTCAAGTCGGCGAGCGTGATGGTCTCGATTCCTTCGACCGAAACAGCGCCTGCGTCGATCTTGGCGCCGAACGCGAGCGAGGTGAGAATCGCGAGCTTGTGCGCAGTGTCAAAACCGCCGACGTCGAAGGTCGGATCGGCCTCCGCATAGCCAAGCCTCTGAGCCTCGCTGAGACAGACCTCGAACGGGAGATTCTCGGTCTCCATGCGCGAGAGGATGTAGTTGCACGTGCCGTTGAGGATACCAGAGACCCGCTGAATCGCATTTCCGGCCAGGCTCTCCCGAAGGGTCTTGATGACGGGTATGCCGCCGCCCACCGCTGCTTCGAAGAACAATTGAGCGCCCGATCGCTCGGCATCAGTCGCGAGTTCAAAACCGTGCGCCGCGAGCATGGCTTTATTCGCCGTGACAACGGAAGTCCCACGCGAAAGCGCGGCCTTGACGGCGTCGAACGCGACTCCCTCGGCGCCGCCGATCAACTCAACGAAAATGTCAATGTCTCCGGCGCCTGCAAGCTCCGATGCACTGGCGAAGTAAGCAGCGCCGCCAAGATCTACCCCCCGGGTGTCCTTCCGTCGCGCGCTGAAGGCGGTTACCGCTAAGCCGCGCCCCGCCCGCTTGGCCAAGGCGGCGTCTTGCCGTTGAAGAAGCCGAATGAGACTTGTCCCGACCACCCCGAGACCGGCAACGCCCAGGCGAAGCGGGTTCGACATCTTCTCCTCGCTCCGCTCCGCGGAGAACTTGATTTCGAGCGAAATATCCCGAGTCGCGGCTGTAAATCAAGGGCGAACGGGCGGCTCAACCGTATCGTTCGGCGGCCGACTTTCTCTTCTTCTTTCGCTCCTTGCGCGCGGCGTAGCGCGCGTCTCGCTCGAGCTTGCGCTCGTATTCGAGCCGCTCGTCCTCTTCTCGCTGGCGTTGAGCCTCGGCCTCGCGCGCGAGCGCTTCGAGCCTCAGCTGCTCCTGGCGGGCGGCCTCCTCCGCGGCGCGGCGGGCTAAGTCAGCGGCCTCTTGTTCCGCCTTGCGCGTGGCGCGCTCGGCGTCGCGAACTTTTCGGGCCTCGAGGATCGCCTTCCGCTTAGCCTCGCGCTCGACGACTGCGGGGTCTGCCGGATCGTATTTCGAATTGGCGAGAAATTTTTCCGCCATTTCCTTACGCGCCTTGGCGGCGGCGGCCTGGCGGTCAGTGAATCTCGTACCGTTCAAGAAAGACATCGCATTCCTAGGCGACAGGTTGTTGGGGACGCGCGCTCATGACACAGCGTGGACAGAACAGCAATTGTTTTTGCAGCAATGCGGCAATGCGCCGCCAGCAAGGCCTAATGATTTCCTGCGACACTTTTTCGTTGCGGCCCTTGGCAATCTTGCCGATCCTCGATCGTACGACTTGGCGCCTTCACGGCCGCGTGATCGTTGCAGCTTTTTGGCGCCGACGGAGCGCGCCGGCCGAAGCCCTGGTTCGAGAAACGGGTTCGCCGAGCAGGGCAAATCCGCGCAAGCAAACGCAAATAAATGAAAATAAACGCTAGTAAATTAGCTTGCGTTTACTAGCGTTTATTTTTCCGAATCGGGACTTTTCAGTGGGTTACGGAGAGGTCAAATAAAAAAATTCTCCCGTCTCAGGTTCTGCGCGACGTGTCTCTCAGGGGCTCATTCTCGATCCCATTGCCAGCTCGCGCGAAGCCCGGGCCCTGATTCTGCCAAGAGAAAAGTTATAGCATAGAGTTCCGTTTTTGCCAAGCAATTTGTTACCGAATGTCGGTAGCAGACGATGTGTCCGGTTTAGGTAGCGCACGAACTGTCCGGTAGGTCTGGCCCTTTTGGGGGCAAGGGATGCGCCGGACGGAAGCCCTTCAGGGGGTGCGCATGGCGGTGTTTTTGAACCTTCTCAACCGCTGGGAATCGGCGGAGCTGAACCAGGCGGAGGCGGCGGAGCTGTTGGGGGTGAGCGAGCGGACATTCCGCCGCTGGACGCGCCGCTACGACGAGGAGGGCGAGAGCGGCCTTCTGGATCGCCGGCTCGGCAAGGC
>DASXXT010000397.1:0-22089 GCA_036502965.1 Roseiarcus sp.
CTCAGAAACCTCGACACGTCCGTCGACCGCTGCGTCGCGCTCTTCGCCGAAGATGGCGTCTTCGAATTTCCCTACATGCCGACCATTGGCATTAATGCGCGCTTTCAGGGTCACGAAGCGATCCGCGGCGTGCTTGAGCTCGTCCGGTCGCATTTCCCGTCGTTCACCCTGTCGAACATCGAAATCCACGACCTGAAGAACGGGTCCGGTCTTTTCGTCGAATATCACTCGGAGGGCTTCGTCGACGGCACGGATAAGGTGTACGTGCAGGACTATGTCAGCCATCTCGTCGTCGAGAACGGCAGGATCAAGCTTCTGCGCGAGTATCTGAACATCATTTCGAGCGCTCGGGCCTTGCTGCCGAAAGGCCTTGCCGACGTGCCAGCGTCCGCGAACTAATGCGGTTCAGCATCTGGGGCGTCGACGCTGAGGTTCGAGGCGCTTCCATACTCGCGCTCAGCCGTGGATGGTCTCGCCGCGCTCCAGCATGGCGATGAAGCGGGCAATCTTGCGGGCGCGCGCCTCCGGTGTCCTCACCGCGCCGATTCGGTAGAGGATGGCGTAGCGGTTGGCTCCCGTGAGTGTGGCGAAGAAAGCCGCCGCTTTGGGGCTGGCGGCGAGCGCGGCTGCAAGGTCCGGCGGCGCCTCGGCGGTGCTGGCTGGAGCATACGCCACGTCCCAGCGGCCGTCCGACTTGGCCATCTCGACCTGAGCAACCCCGGCGGGACGCATCCGACCTTCCGCGAGGAGCTCGGTTGCACGCGCGCGGTTGAGTTCTGACCACTTGCTTCGCGGCTTGCGCGGGGTGAAGCGGATCAGCCAGGAGTGGTCATCGTACGTGTCCAATTGGCCATCGATCCAGCCATGGCAGAGAGCCGCGTCGATCGCCTCCAGCTTGGTGAGCGTCCGCTCGGGCGCGCCCTTCTTCGCCAGCCTCAGCCAAAGCCCAGGCGCGCTCGAGCCCTGAGCCTCGAGCCAGGCGTCGAATGCGCGAGCGTCAGCGAACGCCAAAATCGGCAGACCGGCCCGCATTTCCTCCTTCCCCGGGTTGCCTTCCATCGCGCTCTCAGTCTCGGCCGCGTCGGCCGCGAGTAGACGTTTGGGTTTGGCCTTTGCGCGCCCTATCATGGCGTTTCAATGCGATATGAACGAGTACATGTAGTCTGGGATTTTTATGACGGAGTTCGGACCGGCATCGCCGATCTGAACGGCGCTCCCCATTACTTTGCTTCTCAGTTTGACGAAGTTGCCGACGAATACTCTGACAATTTCAAGCTCTACCCAGTCGGGCCGGAATTCATGCAACGCGCGATGCGCAATTGGGACATCTATCGGGCTTGGGAGCGCAAGTTTCATAACGGCGAAGCCGATCTTAAGACGCACCCCGGCCATGGTGGGGTCGACGCTCAATACGACGACCTGAAGTTTTGGCTCGATCATCAAGTAATGCGCCTCAACCGCTGCCATCGCTTTTCAGGGCGAAATTCCGCGAGCTGCCCGGTCCGGAGGGCCTTCCTGGTGCAAGGGTCCGCGAAATGGAAGTCATCTGGTCGCCTTCACCCGCTTAGACCAACAACGCCTTGCCAGGTTTCTTTTAGGCAAGCTCCGCGTCGATCAGGTGGGCCACGCATTTCGCAAAACGCCTACGACGCCATTCCGGCCGGGGCTCAGCGCGCGAACACCATAAATCCGACAGTGTCGCCCACGACCGTGATGTGCCCTTTGCAAGGCGCGACGTCCTCCAGATGGACCACGTCGCCAGGATGCAATTGCCTGGTCTCCCCATCCGTCGCTGTAATGGAGAATACGCCCTGCGCCACGGCGAGGAACTGGATTGCCGGGGCCGGATGGTAGAGGTGGTTCACGCGGTCGGCGGCGCCCCAGTGCGGCCCAAACCCTGCGAAGAACACGCACGAAGATGGCTGGGCGCCGCCGATGTAGATTGGCGCTGCAGGAGGCGCAAAATTCTGCTCGGCGAGTTCCGCCGTCAGGTCTGCAAAGTGCGTCTCGTGGTCCGGACCGCAATAGAGTCGGACATAAGAGAACTTCGACGCGTCATTCTGTGACTGTAGCTTCGTGCTGGCTTCTTCCGCTCCTGCGGTTGAGCTTAGAGCGCCCATGGCCAGAGCTAAGACCGCAGTCATGACAATCGCAGCGCCCGCGTCGTTCCTCATGTTTTTCCCCCTCCGGCAGACCTCAATCACGGAAGCCTCAGTTGACGAATAACCTACGCAGCGCCGTTTGGCAGCCGCGTCCGTGACTTACACAGGCTCATCCCAAATCTCAATCGCTTGCTTCGTATGCGCGCTGGCGGCAGGACTCGCGCGGGGTCGGGGGCGGTCCGGCAAGAAGGGAGCGGGCTAACCTCTCTTGTCTTCGAGACCCTCGTCCTCCTGCGCCGCTTCTCTCCTCACGGAGAGCGGCCGCCCGAGGCCGTGCTTGTGGCTTGGCGACCATCGTGTCATTCGCCCCGCTTGGCGGCGTAGGAATGGAACTGATGCACCGTGCGGCTTGGGCGGCGGCGACGCTAATTCTCATGGGTCTATCTTTCGCCGCAGGAAGAATGACGCTCGGCGTGCGGATCATGCCGGAAATCGTCGCAACGCTGCCTGGCGATGAATCCCAATTCTCTCGCGAACTCGACGCCCGCCTTCGCGAGCGCTTCCCAATCGGAACCAGCCAAGACAAGCTGATAGGCTACCTCGTCGGGGCAAACTTTGTCCCTGATTGGCCTCGACGCGACGGCAACGCGAGCATGTTCATTTTCAACGGCATGCTATGCGACAGGATCGTTCATGTGCTGTGGCGAGCGGATGCTGCCGGGACCCTCACCAAAGTGAGCGGCGCTTACGAAAGCCATTGTTTGTGATCCGAATGGTCCAAGATCGGTGCGCCTACCTTGGCGCTGCTCCGTTCGTCCGGCCAGCCAGCACCGGATGAAATCGTCATTGGCGTAGATCTCCATTATACGACTTTCTCGAGCTCGGGGCGCAGCATTTTCGCGTTGTCGAGATAGTCGTTCCAGTTCGCTTTGTTCGGAAGAACCTCGAATATTACCGAGAACAATGTCCTGTTCCTCCAGGATTAGGCGGCCGCGACGCAGTCGATCTCGATGTCGAATGGCCCGCGCCAGGCGGGGACGTTGACGAAGATGCGCGCCGGGGTCCTTCGGAGGTCGGGGCTTTCCATCGCTCGAGGTAGGCCGACAGAGGCTCGACCCGAATGATCTCTCGTTTCATGGCTTCCTCCGACGGTTCAAGGGGTCTTTTTGGACGGCGAATTTGAGGCCGACGCGACCTCCCGTTGAACAATTGCCTCCTGGCGCCAGTCTCCCCACCCGGACCCACCCGAGTAAGAGCCATCGCTCCGCAGCACGCGATGGCAAGGAATGGCGAACTCGAGCGGGTTCTGGGAGCAGGCGTTGCCGACGGCCCGCACCGCTCTTGGGGCGCCAATCGCGCGGGCGATCTCAAGGAAGGTCGTCGTCCGCCCGAACGGGATTTTGCTTACGGCTTCCCACACTCGGCGCTGGAAATCCGTGCCCCGGATATCCAAAGGAACCGTAAGGTTTTCGCGCGGGTCCTCAACAAAGCTGACCACCGCCTCGACCATTTCTCGTGTCCCGGCGCCATCATGCCGGAGCTCTGCGCGCGGAAACCGCGCTCGTAAAGCTTTGACGATCGTTTCATCGTCGGGATCCTCTTGGATCGCGATCGCGACGACCCCTTTGTCGGAGGCAGCGACCAGGATGGCGGCGATAGAGGTTTGACCCAAGCCGTAGCAGATGAGCTCCTGGGCCCTCTTTGACGGGTTCCTTTCCTTCGCTGGGCCGTCAGCAGGGTTTTTTCGAGACATTGGCCGTTTCTCGTTGCACGCGTCTCACTATGATAGCCGCTGGCGCGCCTCGCGTGGAACCTGCGCGATTTCATCTCCCTGCCCAAATCTTGTGGCGCCAAACGACCGATCGCAGCCGCACTGCGACGAAATCACACGGGTCACTAAGCCGATCCACTCGCGCGCCTCGCTCAGACGACGCTGGGCGGTCCGATCAGGCCCACGTCGACGTCATGGTCCGAGAGCGCCGGCGTCGCCTCGCTGTGCTCAGATCCGCCCACGCGCCTGAGCGCTGTCGAAGATAGCCCGGAGCGCGGCCCGTGCAGAAAGAGGAGCGCCGGCGGCCGCATCGTCACAAAGCGTGTGGCGTCGCGCTCTGCGACCCTCCAGCGCGCAAGCGCTGCGCCGGCCGGGCTTGAAATCGCCTTCAAGGTCGAGCCCGGCCGATCGACGACCACGATCGGCATGAGGTCGGCGATCAAGCGCCAATGGCGCCAGAGATGGAACTGGCGAAGGTTGTCGGCGCCCATGACCCAGACGAAATGGACGCCGGGCGCGCGGCGCTTGAGCCATAGCAGCGTATCGTAAGTAAAGCGCGAGCGGATCTGCGCTTCGATGTCGCTGACGACGACCTTAGGCCCAACGTCGAGCCGGCGCGCGGCCTCCATGCGCGCTGTGAGCGCCGCCAGTCCGGTGAGTGACTTTAAGGGATTGCCGGGCGTCACCAGCCACCAGACGCGGTCGAGCGCGAGGCGGCGCAGCGCAAGCCGCGTAATGAGCGCATGCCCCTCGTGCGGCGGATTGAACGAGCCGCCGAGGAGGCCAATGCGCATTCCCGGCGCGAATGACGGCAGGCGTGGAACGGGCGTCACAACGCCGCCTGCGCCGCGAGTAACTCCGCCTGACGTTCGGCCGTGAGTCCGTCAATGATCTCGTCGAGACCCTCCCCTTCCATAATCCGATCCAGCGAATAAACAGTCAGATTGATACGATGGTCGGTCACCCGCCCTTGCGGGAAATTATAGGTTCGGATGCGCTGCGACCGGTCGCCGGAACCGACCTGGGAGCGCCGATCCTGCGCCCTTTCGGCATCGAGCTTCTGATTCTTTGCGTCGAGGATGCGCGAGCGCAAAAGCGCCATCGCCTTGGTGCGATTGCGATGCTGCGACCGCTCCTCCTGCATCGCGACCACCACGCCGGTCGGCAGGTGAGTGATGCGGATCGCCGATTCGGTCTTGTTGACATGCTGGCCGCCGGCGCCGGGGGAGCGATAGGTGTCGATCTTGAGATCGGCCTCGTTGATGACAAAGTCCGCTTCCTCGGCGATCGGCAGCACGGCGACGGTCGCGGCCGAAGTGTGGATGCGCCCCTGGGTCTCGGTCGCCGGCACGCGCTGCACCCGATGGACCCCGCTCTCGAACTTGAGCCGGGCGAAAACGCCGCGGCCGGAAATCTCGGCGATGATCTCCTTGAACCCCCCGGCCATCCCCTCGCTCGACGACAGGATTTCGACCTTCCAGCGCTTCCGCTCGGCGTATTTGACGTACATGCGGAACAAGTCGCCGGCGAACAAGGCTGCTTCGTCCCCGCCTGTACCCGCCCGCACTTCGATGATTGCGCTTCCCTCGTCGGCGGCGTCCTTGGGCAAAAGCGCAATCTGAATCGCCTTGGACATCGCTTCCGCTTCGGCTTCGACCTCGGCAAGCTCGGCTTCAGCCATGGCGCGCATGTCCGGGTCGAGATCTGGCTCACGCAAGAGCGCCATGAGGTCCGCGCGCTCCTTTTCTTTGGACTGGAAGGCCTCGATCGCCGCGACCACTGGCTCAAGCTCGTTGAGCTCGCGCGACAATGCGGAATATTGCGCTCCGGACGCGCCCTCGGCGAGGCGTGCGGAGATTTCCTGGTGGCGGCGGAGGATGAGATCGAGATTGTCGTTGGCGGCCATGTGTGAGCTCAAGAAGCGGAAGCGGCGGGGTTAAGAACGCTCGCGTCGCTAGAGGCGCACTCGGAGGCGTTCCGCCAGCCGCTCGAGCGGCTTCCGCAAGGACGCGTCCTCACGCCCTTTGGCCAGCATCGCCTCGACCTCGCGCTCCGCCTCGCCGATATTGAGCGACAGCGTCATCGCCTTGACCGGCCCGATCGAGGTCGCGGACATCGACAATTCTCGGTAGCCGAGCGCCATCAGCGCCATCGCTTCGAGGGTCTGTCCGCCGATCTCCCCACACAGGGTCACGGGCGTTCCGTGTCGCGCGCCCGCTTGGACGATCGAGCGCAGCGCGCGCAAGAAACCGACGCTCAGCGGATCGAAGCGGTTGGCGACCCGGCGGTTGTCGCGATCGACCGCGTAAAGATATTGCATCAGGTCGTTCGAGCCGACCGATAGAAAGTCCGCGGCGGCGGCGATCTCGTCGAGCTGCCACAAGAGCGACGGCACTTCGACCATCACCCCGAGACTGGTGGCGCGCGGCGGCTCATAGCCGTGGCTGACGCTCCAAGCGAGCTCGCGGTCGAACATCGCCCGCGCGGCCCGGAATTCATCGACGGTCGAAACCATGGGCGCCATGACCCTGAGGTCGCGCGCCGCGGCGGCGCGAATGAAGGCGCGAAACTGCATCCGCAGCAGCGCCGGACGATCGAGCCCGATACGCAGCGCGCGCCAGCCGAGCGCCGGGTTTTGCTCCTCGACGCCCTTCATGTAGGGCAGGAGCTTGTCGCCGCCGATGTCGAGCGTGCGGAAGGTGACCGGCCGCTCGCCGGCGGCGTCGAGGATGGCGCGGTAAAGCTGCTGCTGCGCGCCTGGCCGGGGAAAGCGCGCGGCGAGCATGAACTGCAATTCGGTGCGGAAGAGGCCGATCGACTTTGCCCCAGTTTCCGCCAGATGCGGCATGTCGACGAGGAGCCCTGCGTTCATGTGCAGGCCGATCAAGACGCCGTCGGCACTAACTGTCGGCGTGTCGCGGAGGGCCCGATACTGCGCCTGCCGGCGGGCGCGCATCCGCGCCTTTTCGGCATAAGCCGCCTCGACGTCCGCCGGGGGTCGCAGATGGATCTCGCCCGCGTCGCCGTCGACGATGATCGCATCGCCGTGCTCGACGATTTCGGAGATATTCGCAATATCGCTCACGGCGGGGATGGCGAGCGCGCGGGCGACGATGGCGATATGGCTCGAGGCGCCCGCCTCCTCCACCACCAAACCGCGCAGCCGGGCGCGGTCGTAATCGAGCAGCGCCGCCGGACTCATCGAGCGGGCGACAAGGATGGCGTTTTCCGGCAGCTCGTCCGGCAGCAGAACCAGGCTCTGGCCGGCGAGTTGATGCAACAGGCGATTGGCGATGTCGGTAAGGTCGTGGAGCCGATCGCGCAGATAAGGATCAGTCTGGCGCTGCAGCTTGGCGCGGGCGTCGTTATGGACGCGCTCGACCGCGGCCTCAGCGGTCAGGCCGGAGCTCACCGCCTCACGCAGCCGGCGCAGCCAGCCACGGTCGTGCGCGATCATTCGGAAGGCCTCCAGCACGTCGCGGTGCTCGCCGCCGACGCCGTCGTCGCTGCGGTCGATCAGATCGTCGACCGAGGCGCGCATGGCGCTGATCGCCGTCTCGAGCCGAATGAGCTCCGATTCCACATCGTCGGAGACGATCGTAGACACCGTCACGCGCGGCTGGTGCATCACCACATGCCCGAGCCCGAGCCCATCGGCGATGCCGACGCCTTTGAGCGACATTTGCCGGCGCACAGCGATCGGCGCGCCCTGGGCGGCGATCCCCTGCAGTTCTCCGGACGCGATCATCTCGGCGAGCAGCATGGCGGTCGTCTGCAGCGCCTCGAGCTCTTCCTCCGAATAGGCGCGCCGCGCGCGGTTTTGCACCACCAGCACCCCGATCGTGGCTCCGCCGCGCAACACCGGCACGCCGAGGAACGACTGGTAGATTTCTTCGCCAGTCTCGGGTCTGTAGGAAAAGGCGGGATGATGCTGCGCGTCGGACAGCGCCAGCGGCTCGGCGCTGGAGACGATCAGACCGACAAGGCCCTCGCCTGGCCGCATCGTGGTCAGATGGACCGCCTCGCGGTTAAGGCCCTCGGTGGCGAACAACTCCAACGCTCCGTCAGCGCGCACGACGTAAAGCGAGCACACCTCAGCCACCAGGTTGGAGGCGATGAGGACGACGATCCGGTCCAGGCGCGCCTGGGCGGTGACAGGCTCCGCCATCACCTCGCGGAGCCGCCGCAACAACAGACGCGGTCCGCCCGGCGCGCGCATCGACAAGGTCCTATCCGTCGCCGGCCGAGAGGTCGGCCGATTGAGCCATGCAATGATCACGCCGGAGGGAAGCCGCTCCCCGGAATGCGCTTCCCACCCGTTTCCTCAATTGGCTTGGCGGCGGTATAGAAACGAAATGCGGGCGCGGCAAGGCCGGATTGGCGGCCCCTCTCGCGGAGCCTGTTCAGGGCGCCCTGAGCAGCGCCGATGTCATCGCAGCCCCGGTCGCGCGGGCGGCGAGAACCTCGTCAAGCCAATCCGGCCGCATCTCGGGTACTGAAGATAAAAGCAATTCGGTATAGGGATGATAGGGCGGCGCGAACACTGTGGCCGTGTCGCCGCCTGCCACCACCTTGCCTTTCAGCATGACCGAGACCTTGTTGGCGATTCGTTTCACCGTGCCGAGATCGTGGGTAATGAACAGATAGGCGACGCCCAGATCGTCCTGCAGTCTCTTCAACAGGCGAAGAATCTCTTCGCCCACCAGCTGATCGAGCGCCGACGTCACCTCATCGCAGATGATCAGATCGGGTTCCGCCGCGAGCGCCCGGGCGATCGATACGCGCTGCTTCTGCCCGCCAGACAATTCGCTGGTCTTGCGGGTGATGAAAGATTCCGGCAGATCCATTTGTCGCAGCAGTTCGGCCGTGCGCGCGCGCACTTCCTCCCGTGATCGATTGAAATAGAACGCCACCGGCCTTCCAATCGTCTCGAGCAAGGTGTGCTGCGGATTGAGCGCGACGTCGGGCATCTGGTAAATCATTTGCACCCGCCGCAGCTGGTCCTTGGCGCGGTCCTTCAGGCGCGGCGGCAGGCTTGTCCCGTTGAAGCGCACGTCGCCTGCAACGCGCGGCAAGAGGCCGGTGACCACGCGCGCTAAAGTCGATTTGCCTGAACCCGACTCGCCGACCACCGCCACCGTGTCGCCCTTGCGCACTTCGAGGCTGACGTCGTCGATGACTTTCGGCTTGCCGGGATAGTTGGCGGTCACGTGGTCGATGGCGAGGATTGGGACTTGGGTGGCGACGTTGGCGTCGACGAAACTGTGGCCGGCGACGCGTTCGCTCACCAGGCGGCGCGTATATTCCTCCTTTGGCTGTTGCAGGATTTGCCGCGAATCGCCGAATTCGACCATCTTTCCGCGTCTCAGCACCATGATGCTGTCAGCAATCTGGGCGACGACAGCGAGGTCGTGGGTGATATAGAGCGCCGCCGTGCCATGCTCGCGTATGAGCTTGCGGAACGCGGCGAGGCACTCGACCTGAGTCGTCACGTCAAGCGCGGTGGTCGGCTCGTCGAAGATGAGGATGTCGGGCCTGGCGACCATCGCCATCGCCGCCATCACCCGCTGAAGTTGCCCGCCGGAAACCTGATGCGGATAACGCGACCCGATTGTCTCGGGGCTTGGCAGATCGAGTTGCTTGAAAAGGCTCACGGCTTCCGCTTTCGCCTCCGCCCGCGACAGCACGCCATGCCGCACTGACGCCTCGCAGACCTGCTCCATCAGCGTATGCGCCGGATTGAACGAGGCCGCCGCGCTCTGCGCGATATAGGCGATCTTCGGCCCACGCAGGGCGCGGCGCTCGTCCAGGCTGACGGCGCGGATGTCCGTATCGCCGAAGATGATGTTGCCGCCGACGATATGGCAGTCGCGGCGCGTGTACCCCATCGAGGCGAGGCCGATGGTTGACTTGCCGGCGCCCGATTCGCCGATGAGGCCGATCACCTCGCCGCGCCTCAGCTGCAGCGACACGTCGTCCACCAGCACCGGCCCGTCGCCGGAATCCGTGCGCACAGCGACGCGCATGCCGCGAACGTCAAGAATAACAGAATTGTCCTTGGATCGGGAATCCTTGGCCCGGGAAGCGTTCTGGGACTGGCCGCTCATGCGCCTTCTCCCTGACCTCTGGAATGAATCGAAAGCATCCAATCGACGATGAAGTTGACGCCGATGGTAAGGATCGCGATCGCCGCTGCGGGATAAAGCGGCGCCGCGGAGCCGAAATTGATCATGTCGCGGTAGTCCTTGACCATGCTGCCCCAGTCGGCGTCGGGCGGCTGGACGCCGAGGCCGAGGAAGCTCAACGCGGCGATAAATAGGAACGTGAAGCAGAAACGCAAGCCGAACTCGGCGGTGAGCGGGGGAATCGAATTCGGCAGCACTTCTCGGGTCACGATCCACCACCAGCCCTCGCCCCGCAAGCGCGCCGCCTCAACGAATTCCAGGCTGACGATGTTTATCGCCACGGAACGGGCCAGGCGGAAGACCTTGGTCGAATCCAGAATCGCGATCGTGATGATGAGGACGGGCAGTGCGGAGCCAAGCACCGAGAGGATGACGAAGGCGAAAATGAGCGTCGGCATCGACAGCAACAGGTCGACGAGCCGCGACAGCACCTGATCGATCCAGCCGCCCGCGACCGCCGCCGCGAAACCCGAAATGACGCCGATGAGGAAGGACAGCGCCGTGATCACCAGCGACAGTCCAATCGACATGCGCGCGCCATAGATCAGGCGGCTGAGAATGTCGCGACCGAGGTTGTCGAGCCCGAGCCAGTGCTGGGCGCTCGGATCCGCCCAAGCGTCGCCGACCGGCGTCGCCTGGTCGAACGGCGCGATGAGCGGCGCGAACAGCGCGACGAAGAGGTTGATCACGACGACAACGATGCCGATCTGCGCGGTGACGCTCACCTTATAGCCGCGGATTCGCATAACGGTCTTTCTGTTCGCGCGCCTCAAGGGCCCTTAAAGTCAGCGCGGCTGGCGAAGCCGTGGATTGGAAAGAATGGCGAGGATGTCGGCGGTCATGTTCAAGACGATGAAGGTGGCGGCGAAGATGAGCCCGCAAGCCTGAACGACCGGCACATCGTGCTTGGACACCTCGTCGACCATCAATTGGCCGAGGCCGGGATAGACGAACACCGTCTCGACCACGACGACGCCGACGATGAGATAGGCGAGATTGAGCGCAACGACCGAAATGATCGGCGCAAGAGCGTTCGGCAGGGCGTGGCGCACGACAATGCGCGACTTCCTCAAGCCCTTGAGGATCGCCATCTCGATGTACGGGCTCGCCATCACGGAGAGCACAGAGGCGCGCGTCATGCGCATCATGTGGGCGACGATAACCAGGACCAGCGTGAGCATCGGCAGAAACGCGTAGTAGAGGCGGTCGGCAAAGCTCGTGTCCGGCGTCACGTTGGCGAGCGAGGGAAACCAGCCGAGATCGACCGCGACATACTTGATGAGCAGATAGGCGAGGAAATATTCCGGCACCGAGATCGTCATCAGGGTGAAGAGATTGACCAGCCGGTCGAAAACGCCGCCCTGCCAGATCGCCGCCAAAAGCCCGAGGCCGATCGCGAGCGGCACGGCGACGATCGCCGCATAGGCGGCAAGAAACATCGTGTTGGCGAAGCGCGGCGCGACTTCTGTCAGCACGTCGCGGCCATTCGCGAGCGAATGGCCGAAATCTCCGCGCAGCGCGCCGAACAGCCACGCGAAGAAACGAATATAGGCGGGCTGATCGAGCCCGAGGTCGAGGCGAAGCTTGGCGAGGCTTTCCGGCGTCGCGGAATTCTGCAAGATCGCGGAAGCGAGATCGCCCGGCAGAATTTCGGTCCCGATGAAGATGAGAACCGACGCAGCAAAAAGCGTGAGAACACCGAGCCCGAACCGCTGGAGAATGAGATTCAACACAACGCCTATCCCCTCATCGACTTGTGCCCGTTGGACCTCCCTGCCGATTTCCGTCCGAGTGCTCGATAATATCCGTCCCTCGTGAGTCTCGTTGACGACTGCTCGACTTGGCGCGCAGCCCCTATCGAACACCGCGCCGACACGCGCATTTGGGTCCGGACCACGCCCGCCCCCTCGCGGAGCGGGCGCAGCCTCGGTCGGCTAGGTTTTGATCCAGGCCTTCTGCATAATGTAGCCGTTGTCCATGTCGAAGCCGCCGTGCGGCGTATGCCCGCCGACCTTTTCGTTGTGCGCGTCAAGCCAATCCTTGAACACAGGGATGATGGCGCCGCCTTGCTCGTTCAGCATCGCCTGCATTTCCCAGATGTAAGGCCGGCGCTTGTCTTCGTCCGTTTCGCCGCGTGCGTCCGCGAGCAGCTTCTCGAACTTCTGGTTGTTCCAGTGAGACTCGTTCCAGGGAGCGCCGGCCGCGAAGGCGACCGAAAGCATCTGCGTCGCCGCCGCGCGCCCACCCCAGTAGCTCGAGACGAAGGCGCCTTTGAGCCAGACGTTGTCCCAAAAGCCGTCGGCGGGCTCTTTCTTCAAATCAACCTTGATTCCCGCCTTGGCCGCGCTGGCTTGCAGCAGCGCGCCTTCGTCGACGGCGCCGTTGAACGCCGCATCGGAGGCCTGCAGCAAGATCTTCGGATCGGCGATTCCCGCCTTCTTGAACGCAGCCGCGGCCTTGTCGGGATCATATTTGCGCTGCGGCAGCTCCTTGTTGAAGAAGGGGTCGGTCGGCGGGATCGGATGATCGTTGCCAACCGTGCCGTAGCCGCTGAACAGCGCTTTGAGGATCTGCTCCCGGTCGGTCGCAAGCTTCATCGCCATCCGGATGTCTGCGTTGTCGTACGGCGCCTTGTCGCATTGCATCGCCATCACCGCGTGCCAGCCGCCGGGCGCGCGCACGATCTGGATCTTGGGCGCCTTCGACAATAGCGCCACCGCCTTATGGTCGACGCGGTTGATCGCATCGATCTGGCCGGAGATCAAAGCGTTGAGTCGCGCCGAGCCGTCGTTGATAACGGTGACCTGGACGCCGTCGAGATGGCCGCGACCTTCCTTCCAGTAGTCCCGGGTCTTCTTGAGCGAGATGCGCACGCCCGGATCGAACTTGTCGAGGCTGAAGGCTCCCGTGCCGACCGGCTTAGCCCAATCCTTAAAACCATCCGGCACCATGTGCACGTGATAGTCGGTCAGCGCGTAGGGCAGGTCCGCATCCGGCCCATTCAGCGAGATCTGAATTTGATACTTGTCGAGCTTCTTGATGTCGGTGACCGGCTTGAATGTGCTCGCGCCGCCGGACTTGGTGTCGCCGCGGTGTAGGTTAAGCGAGTAAACGGCGTCGTCGGCGGTGAACTCCTGACCATTCGAGAACTTGATTCCCTTGCGCAGATTGAAGATCCAGTCCTTCGCGCCGTTCTTTGGCTCGAAGCTCTCGGCCAGATCCGGATGCGGCCTCCCGTCGTCGCCCCACTCGACGATGCCGTCGAACAGGCCGTGGCCGATGTCGATCATCACCGAGTCGTTGTAGGAGGTGATGTCGATGCTGTCGGTCGTGCTGCCGCCGCCAAGGCCGAGCCTGAGCACGCCGCCCTTCTTGGGCGTCTCGGCAGCGAGGGTGTCGGCGCTCCCCAGCATGGTGGAAATCGCGAGGCTGGAAGCGCCGAGCGCGGCGGCGCGGCCCATAAACTCTCGGCGCGATATGGCGCCCCTTAGCAGTCGCCCGTTCCAATAATCCAGTTCGGTCATCTTAGTAGGATCCTCTCTAGAGTGCGCCCTTCCCCAGACATCGATCCGCCGTAGCTTTGCTACGGTCCGTCGTTCCTCGACTTGGCGTCAGAATTTCGGTCCTGTCAATTGCGCCGCGACCGCCGTCCGAAGAATCCGTTACAAAGGTCGCGCTTCGACCAAATCGCCAGCGGTCCGCATATCTTGCGGGCATGGATGGCCGCCATTTTGAACTCGTGAACTGAACTTTTCGCCGCCTCGGAGATCAGAGGTTCGCGCGCGTTTGACTTGCGCCGGAGCCACGATTAGGGGTTCGGCCTTAAATTGCTTGGGCGAGGGCCCAGTTCGGCAGGAGTTCTGCGGTCGATGAAGATCCTCGTACCCGTCAAACGGGTGGTCGATTATAATATCAAGATCCGGATCAGGGCCGACGGCTCGGGCGTCGAACTCGCCAACGTCAAGATGTCGATGAATCCGTTCGACGAAATCGCCGTTGAGGAAGCGCTGCGGCAGAAGGAGGCCGGGAAGGCGAGCGAAGTCATCATCGTTTCGATCGGCCCGGCCCAGGCCAGCGAGACCATTCGCACCGCGCTCGCCATGGGCGCCGACCGCGGAATCCTGGTCAAGACCGACGGCCTCGTCGAACCGTTGACGGTCGCCAAGCTGCTCAAGGGCGTCGTCGCCGCCGAACAGCCGGGCCTCGTCATCATGGGCAAGCAGGCGATCGACGACGACTCCAACCAGACCGGGCAGATGCTGGCGGCGCTCACCGGCTGGGGCCAGGGCACGTTCGCCTCCAAGGTCGTCATCGGCGACGGCTCGGTCGAAGTCACGCGCGAGGTCGATGGCGGCATGCAGACCGTATCGCTGAAGTTGCCGGCGATCGTCACCACCGATTTGCGCTTGAACGAGCCGCGCTACGCCTCCTTGCCCAATATCATGAAGGCGAAGAAGAAGCCGATCGAGGAGAAGACGCCGGCCGACTATGGGGTTGACGTTTCGCCGCGGCTCAAGGTGCTGAAGACCGTTGAGCCCCCGGGTCGCAAGTCCGGAGTCAAGGTCAAATCGGTGGCGGAGTTGGTCGCCAAGCTACACGACGAAGCGGGGGTGATCTGACGATGGCCACCCTTCTTCTGGCGGAAGTCGCGGGCGGGCGATTGAACGATGCGACAGCGCGCGCTCTCACCGCGGCGCTCGAGCTGGGGCAGCCCGTCGATGTTCTCGTCGCAGGCTCCAATGTCGGCGGAGCCGCAGAGGCGGCGGCCAAACTTCAAGGCGTGGCGAAAGTGTTGGTCGCCGACGATCCTCGTTACGAGCACGGGCTCGCGGAGCCGCTTGCGGCTCTGATTGTCGCGCTTTCCCCCGGCTATGACGCTATCGTCGCGGCCTCGACCGCCAGCGCCAAGAATGTCGCGCCGCGCGCAGCGGCTCTCATCGACGTGATGCAGATTTCCGACATCACCAAGGTCATCGGCCCCAAAACCTTCGAGCGGCCGATCTATGCCGGCAACGCGATCCAGACCGTCGAATCGACCGATCCGAAGATCGTCGTGACCGTGCGCACCGCCTCTTTCGCCGCGACCGGCGAGGGCGGCTCGGCGCCGATCGAGACAGTCACGCCCGCCGCCGATCCGGCGGTGTCGTCCTTCGTCGGCGAGGCGCTCGCCAAGTCCGACCGGCCTGAACTGGCCTCGGCCAGGATCATCATCTCGGGCGGCCGAGCGATGCAGAAGGCGGAAAATTTCAAGACCTATATCGAGCCGGTCGCCGACAAGCTCGGCGCGGCGATGGGGGCCTCCCGCGCCGCTGTCGACGCCGGCTACGCGCCCAATGACTGGCAGGTCGGCCAGACCGGCAAGGTGGTGGCGCCGGAGCTCTATATCGCGGTCGGCATCTCGGGCGCGATCCAGCATCTGGCGGGGATGAAGGATTCGAAGGTCATCGTCGCCATCAACAAGGACGAGGAGGCGCCGATCTTCCAGGTCGCTGATTACGGCCTGGTCGCCGATCTTTACACGGCGTTGCCCGAACTTGCGGCGGAGCTCGCGAAGATCGGGCGTTAAGCTCCGGCCATGCGAAAAGCCCAGCGTCCGACTGGACGCTCGCGGCCGCTCGTCTATGATCGCGGCGCGGCGCAGGCTTTTCGCTGGAAAGAGAAATGACATTCAACATCGAAACGGTTGGCGTCATCGGCGCTGGCCAGATGGGCGCCGGCATCGCCGAGGTCGCCGCTCAGGCGGGATTGACCGTCTCGCTCACCGATGTCGCCGAGGAGCGCGTCAATGCCGCATTGGCGACCATCAACGGCCATCTGTCGCGTCAGGTGGCTAAGGGGCAGATCGGCGAAGCGGAGCGCAAGGCGATTCTCGACCGCATTCAGGTGGCCTCGACCCTCGACAAGCTCGGCGACTGCGATCTCGTGGTCGAGGCCGCCTCCGAGAGCGAAGAGGTCAAGCGCAAAATCTTCACTGCGCTGCGCTCTTTTCTCAAGCCGGACGCGATCGTCGCGTCGAATACGTCCTCGATCTCGATCACGCGCCTCGCCTCGGTGACCGCCAATCCCGAGCGGTTCATCGGCATGCATTTCATGAACCCCGCGCCGCGCATGCAGCTGGTCGAATTGATCCGAGGCATCGCCACCAAGGACGAGACGTTCGAAGCTGCCAAGGCGTTTGTCACCCGGCTCGGCAAGACGGCGACGATGTCCGAGGATTTCCCCGCCTTCATCGTCAACCGCATTCTTTTGCCGATGATCAACGAAGCGGTCTACACGCTCTATGAGGGCGTGGGCTCGGTCGATGCGATCGACACCGCGATGCGGCTCGGCGCCAATCATCCGATGGGGCCGCTGCAACTCGCAGACTTCATCGGCCTCGACACCTGCCTCGCCGTCATGCAGGTGCTGCACGAGGGGCTGGCCGATTCCAAATACCGCCCCTGCCCGCTATTGGTGAAATATGTCGAGGCCGGGTGGTTGGGCAGGAAGACCCAGCGCGGCTTCTACGACTATCGCGGCGAGCACCCGGTGCCGACGCGCTGAAAGGCGGGAGCCTCGGCAGCGATTGTCGCGCTCGGAACGGTTTCTCGCGCTTCTCCAGGTGCTAAGGCGCCGGCCGGTCAGCGGACGCGTCCGGAGAATCCGCTTGATCGATTTTCCTTCCCAACAACCGCGAGCCCGCCGATCGTCGAGTCCATTTTGAGCGATTTCAACGCCTTGCGGCGCCATTCCCGAGTCATTGTAACTCCCAACGTGGAGCTTCGGAACGACGCCGAACCCCGCGACCTCATGCCTCAAGGAGCAATGCGGAGCATCGCGTCTCGAAGGGGATGTTCCAGCTCGTTGCCTCCTGGAACATCCCCTTCGACAAGCTCAGGGCAGGCTTTCGAGGCCGCTTCGCGGCGCCTTGAGGCACGAGGCGGTTGGGAGTTACAAGCCATTCCCAGTCCTTGACGCCGAAGCCCGGTCGCGCGTCGCCCACGGGAAGCAGCGAGCCGGGCTTGGCGTCCTTTCTGAAAAACAATACTAAGTCGCAGCCGGCTTAGCAAGAAATTGTCGATTTTTTATCGAGCGTCCCGGCCCTCAACCGGGCGCACTCGCCGCTCCTCGGAAACGCCGAGCGATCTCCTCAACGGAATCTCGTATAACGCTGCTGACAGAATCTGACGCGCTGGTGCGCCAGGATCAGGCTCTCTTCATTCGAGCGTGATTGAGCGTCGTTCCTCGTTCTAGACTGTCGAATCTGATTTCACGTCGGCGGCACTCCCGAACAAATAGATCGGGACATGTTGGGCAGCTTCGCTGTCTTTCGAGATCAAGACGCCGGTTCCGGCCTGGTACCTTTGGGCGCCGACATATTGATCGTCGACAAGCGGGGGACCGTCTTCCTCGAAGCGGTATCCGTACCGTTGCGCGTCATCGACGAACTGCTGAGACAGGAGAATGTCCCCCGGCCTGGCGAGGGGTTCGATGCGGGCGGCGACTACAACGATGTCGGAAATTTCCGGGTGCTGCACGCCCTCGAGAGCAGGATTGAGTTTCCAGAAGCCGCTGTGCGCGCCCATTCTGATCTGCAAGTTGTATCCGGAGGCCAAAAGCTGGGCGCTGAGCCCGCGCGCCGCTCGCAACAGCCTCCCCGGGCTTCGGTCAGCCAAAACCAAATGGTCGCCAGCGGACGTATTGGCGTAGTCCAAATCGCGCGTGAACTGCCGGAACAAATCGCGCCAATATTTGTCGAAAGTCTGCGACTTTCCGGCAATCTGGACGACGTTTTCCCGGTAGCCGCGAATATCGCCGACGGCGACGAATCGGATGCTTTCCTCCGGCCTCCATTCAAGCTCATCGCCGATGATGTTGTGCTTATTCAGCTCCTTAAGAAAGCCGACGTTCCTCCGAGTGATGAAGTCGCTTAGTGACGGATGGATCAGATAGGTCTCGGCGTGCGGCAAGACGTGGATCTTGCCAAAGGCGATTTCGCCGACCGGGGCGAACTTCTGCACCAAGCGAGCCGGATCGTCCCGGCTCTGTTGGACAATTCCGACCAGGCCCAACGCATAAAGGGCGCAGAAAGGATGCCGCGCAGCCTCGGTTTCGATTTCGTATTGTCTCGCTGCGATGTCGGCGTAGGCCGTGGCGGCGTCGACGACCTCATCATGCGTCAACACGTTGGATTTGATGACCCGCGGGAAGATTTCCGGGTATAATCCGCTGAAGAAGGGTCCCACCTCATTGAAGAGCGTTTCCACCCTTTCCGCTGCGGCCGAGTTGATTGCGTTGCGAATTTCCTGCTGATTTCTTCTTTTGACGCCGATCAGACTGATCTCTTTGCCGATGACAATGGCGTCTCGTGGTCTCAACGAGCAGTGGCGCGTCCAATAATCTATCGCCCGCTCTTGTCGTGCGGTTCCTACATTTGAGACGAATTCATTTTTCGGCCCGAGAAAACGCAACAGAGGATCTTCATTGCTCTTGTCGACCAAGTCGCTCTTTGAAGCGATCGCTATGTTGTTTTCGATGATTTGTTTGATATCCTCGATTCTGTAGCGCAATTCTCTTCGAAAAGACCTCAAGTTGGAGAATTGAGGTTCGTTCTGCGCGGCGTGCTGATAGGCCTCCTTTCTGATCGATACGAATATTCGCACATGGGGATTGATCCCGTGCAGACGTCTCAAGGCGAGCCACGCGCCGATCTGGCCTGCGTGCCAGATACGGACAAACCGCTCGTGGACTTCATTTCGACGCAGATAAGAAAAATTGATGTAGTGAATCAGATACTCATCGATATTGTCGACAAATATACCCGCTTGCTTATGTATTGTAGCGAAGATACGCGTCACCTTTTGCGCCGCCCGCATGATCAGAAAGATCTCGTTGCGCTGCGCCGCCAGACAGTCGTGCAAGATGTCGAACGGCCTCGTTATGTGCGGATGGGTGAGGATCGTCAGCAATGTCTGGGGTAAATCATCCGACTCCAATAACTCGGTGAGCTGTTGATGAACGTCGCGATCGTCCTGGAACCCCTTGATAAGGCATATCGAGAATGCGATATTCCACAGCGTCTCCCAATTGTCACTATTCTCCAAAACATTTATGATTTCGTTCGGCAATATCGGTGGCTTGTTGCTCGGGCGATCAACAATGGGCGAGAATGGAAAGCAGCGATAGTCGTTCTCCTGCAAAGAGATCCGTTTTAGTTTCAGCACCAGAGTCTTCCCGAATCCCTTCGGCGCCACCAGGGCGTGGGAAGACAGATTCAGATTAGAGAGAAACTCTTCGACTTCCGTTGTCCAGAGCAATACCGAGCTCTGGGAGCTGCTTAAATCTCTGAGCTCGGTGAGCTGTTGCGCGTCTTCTACCCACGCCGGCATGCGGCCTCCACAAAATCTATTTTTTGATCGCCGGCCCGCTGTCCGTAGGGGGAAGTCGGTGATGGCGAGAACAAAAGCACAACCGAATTTGGGCGCCCCTAAAGCTGCGTCAAGTCCGGCCGCCTCTCGCGAGTAATCCGCTCCGCCTCGTCGCGGCGCCAGGCGGCGACCTTCGCGTGATCGCCCGAGAGCAGCACGTCGGGAATGGCGCGGCCTTCCCATTCGCGCGGGCGGGTATAGTGCGGATATTCGAGCAGCCCGTTTTCGAAGCTTTCCTCCGCGCCCGACTCCTCCGCGCCCATTACGCCGGGAATGAGCCGGACGCAGGCGTCGAGCACGGCGAGCGCTGCGATCTCCCCGCCGGACAGGACATAATCGCCGATCGAGACCTCGATGAGGCCGCGCGCCTCGATCACCCGCTCGTCGACGCCCTCGAAGCGCGGGCAGACGATCACCAACCCTGGTCCCCCCGCCCATTCGCGGGCCTGCGGTTGCGTGAACGGCCGCCCGCGCGGGCTCATGATCAGGCGCGGGCGCGAATCGTCAGGAGCGGCGGCCGCGTCGAGGCTCGCAGCGAGGACGTCGGCGCGCATCACCATGCCGGGGCCGCCGCCGGCGGGGGTGTCATCGACCGCGCGATGGCGCCCGAGCCCATGCTCGCGAATGTCGCGCGTGTCCAGCGACCACAAGCCCCGCGCCAGCGCATCGCCGGCCAGCGATTGGCCGAGCGGGCCAGGGAACATGGCGGGAAAGAGGGTGAGGATCGTGCAGGCGAACATCTCAGCCCTCAGCGACGCGCGCCTTGAGGCTTCATAGCCGATCGGGCCAGCGTCGCGCGCCGTGAAAGACCCGCAGGATTTCGATTGTTTCGTTTCGGCGGATTCTGGCGACCAGACGATCCTCACGCTCGGCTAGGTTTCGGCGGATCAAGCTCGTCGTCAGTGTCCCAGGACTCGATCCAGTCTCGCATCGCGGCGTGAGCGATCTCCTCTTCGCGATCGAGCGATGCGATCGCCGCTTCTATCGCGGAGACCTGCCACTCTTGGAGCGCTAGGTACTCCGAGACTGCTTCCGCAGCCAACAATGACTCGCTCCGCCCGGTGGTTTCCGCGAGCGCCTCAAGACGCTCCTTATCGACCTCGCCGAGTTGAACGGTCAGTGTTGCGCCTGCCACGGCCAATGTCTTTCCGGAGTCTCAGCCGTCACACCTGCAAGATCGAGTTGAAATCGAAAGTCGTGCCGGGCGGATTTTGGCCGACCCGCACCGTTTTGTCGTCGGGGAAGTGATACGGCGGCACCGGCAGGTTATAGGGCGCGGGAACGCCCTGAAACACCCGGCCGGCCAGATCGTATTTCGAGCCATGGCACGGGCAAAAGAAGCCGCCTGGCCAATCGGGCGCCGGGTCGGTCGCGCTGGGCTGCGGGTCGAACAGCGGAATGCAGCCGAGATGCGTGCAGACGCCGACCAGCACGAGAATCTCAGGCTTAACGGACCGGCTCCAGTTGGCTGCGTAAGCGGGCTGCTGCAATTGCTCAGAGTTCGGGTCGCGCAACTGAGAGAGGAGCTTTGGATTTTTCAGTTCATCAAGGGCTGGCTGGGCCCGTTTGACGACGAACACCGGCCGCGCCGCCCACAGCGTGACCACCCGCTGGCCCGGCTGGAGTTGGCTGATGTCGATGTCGACGGGGCCGGCGGCGGCGATGGTGGCGGCGTCCGGATTCATCTGGTCGATGAACGGCCAGATCGTCGCCGCGACGCCGACCGCGGCCAGCGAGCCGGTCGTTAGAAAGAGGAAATCCCGCTTCGTGACCGAGCCGCCCCCATGGCCGGCCGAAGCCGTCTCGGAACTCATCGTCATGCAGCGCGTCTCCAAAAGAACAAGCAGGAGGGGGATCCCAGCCGTCGGCGCCGGATGAAGCCAACGGCGCGAGCGCCCTGTGTGTATCCGCCCCCTGCGCCCTTAGCAACCGCCCGTGCGCCACCGTGACGCTAGCCTTCATCCTCGACTTCGCGCGGAGGTACGATGACGATCCGCCCGGCGTCGAAATCGATGCGCGGCGCGACACGCTTGGTGAACGGCAGAAGCAGAGTTTCGCCCCCTTGGGCCGGCGCAATCTCGAGAACGTCGCCAGCCCCATAGTTCATGAGCGACACGATGCGGCCGAGCCGCGCCCCCGCCCCGTCGACCGCTTCGAGCCCGACCAGGTCGTCGTAGTAGTATTCGTCCTCGCTGGGCGGCGGCAATTGGTTGCGGCTGGCGAAGATTTCTACGCCCTTCAATGCCTCAGCCGCCTCGCGGGTCGAAACGCCAGCAACCCGCGCGATCAGCATGTCGTCCTTGAGCGGGCGCAGGGAGTCGAACGTGAACGCCCGCATGCGCTCCTTGTCGGTAAGCGGCCCGTAGGCGCCAATGGCGCTCGCTTCTCCGGCGAGAGATTTGACGCGAACCTCTCCGCGCACCCCCTGCGGCGCGCCGAATACGCCCATCAGGATGAGGCGATCGGGCGCACGCGCCGGCCGGCCCATCCTGCCCTCAGGCCGCGGGCGCCTCGGCGGCCTTCTCGGCTGCTGCGGCAGCGGCTGCGGCGCGCTCCTGCGCTCTCTTCTTCGGCTGCCCCTTCTGCGGATTGTTGCGCGCCTCGCGCTTGGCGAGGCCGAGACC
>DASXXT010000398.1:0-7864 GCA_036502965.1 Roseiarcus sp.
AGTGATGACAGACCGGGACAGCATAACCCGGACTCGAGCGAGGACCCCTGGGGAGGAGGATTACCCACCCTCCACGGCGGTGCATCGGCGCGTAACCGACCCGACACTGAGCGGGACATTCGTGGATACGACGGGATGCACAAAGGACGGAAGCAAACCAATACGTGGTCAGCGTATGCCGGGAGCAGGCTTGAACTGAGCGACGCGTCGGGAAGGCGCCGTCCGAAACGCCATCCTTCCAGCCGTACTGGGGAAAACCCGCCGTACGGAATGATAGGGGGGATCGAGGAGACGTCGGCATCATTCGAAGACCGGTCCGCGCCTCGATCCTACCCGACTGCGGTGGGTGCCCAGTAATGGGCATACCTGCCCGCAATCCTCGTCCGCGATTTCGGAAGCGATCACCGCGGTGCGGTGGCACGCCAGTCCATGGCCTCGTAAGCGGCGTGGACGACTTCCTGAGGCATCAGGGCGCGGGCGTCGGAGCCGCGTCGGGCGCGCGCGATTTGCGCTTCATTCTCGTTTCTGGCCTGTTCAAATAACTGTGCCTCGATTGCGTGATGAAACACCGCCTGTTCGAGGGACGCCTCGCCGTGCTCGCATAACTCGGCGAGGCGACGATGGGCGTAAGGGTTGTTCTTAGCCGCGGTCGCGCGCAGCTGCTCGAGCGACATCCCGGCTATCTCATTGGCCGACGCTCCAGAAACATCAGTCGACGGTGCCTCACCCACGGGCTCGGTCAAGAAGAGCTGAGCACGCTCCCCGGCGGTCAATGCGCGGATCGCGCTGATTGTCGCGTATGTGATGGTGTCCGCCGTTAGCAACGGCCATACCTCCCAGATGCGCACTGTGTTGTCTTTCGAGGCGGTCACGATGCGCGCTCCGTCGGGGCTGAAGACAGCGTTTTCGACCTTGTCGGTATGGCCCGTCAGCATAGCGAGTTCGGCTCCGGTCTTAGCGTCCCAGATACGCGCGGTCTTGTCATCCGAGGCGGTCACGATGCGCGCCCCGTCCGGACTGTAGGCGAGTCTCCAGAGCCCGCCCGTGTGCCCCTCGAGCGTCGCGACTTGAGCTCCGGTTTTGACGTCCCACATGCGCGCGGTGTTGTCATTCGAGGCGGTCAGAATGCGCCCTCCGTCCGGACTGTAGGCGGCGCTCCAGACCTCTGCCGTATGCCCCGCCAGTGTGGCGAGTTGGGCTCCAGTTTTGACGTCCCAGATGCGCGCGCTCTTGTCCTCAGAGCTGGTCACGATGCGCGCCCCGTCCGGGCTGTAGGAGGCACTCCAGATCGCGGCCGAGTGCCCCTCGAGTATGGCGAGCTGGGCTCCGGTGATGGCGTCCCAGATGCGCGCGGTCTTGTCCTTCGAGGCGGTCACAATGCGCGCCCCATTGGGGCTGTAGGTCGCGCCATAGATCTCTGCCGTATGCCCCGCTAAGGCGGCGAGCTGGGCTCCGGTGGTGGCGTCCCAGATGCGCGCGGTCCTGTCCTCTGAGGCGGTCACAATGCGCGCCCCGTCCGGACTGTACGCGGCGCTCCAGACTCTGGCCGAATGCCCCGCTAAGGTGGCGAGCTGGGCTCCGATTTTGGCGTCCCAGATGCGCGCTGTGTTGTCCTCTGAAGCGGTCACGATATGCGCCCCGTCCGGACTGTAGGCAGCACTATCGATCTCTGCTCTGTGGCCTTCGAGCACGACCCGTTGAGCGCCCGTTTTGGCGTCCCAGATGCGCGCCGTGTTGTCCGCTGAAGCGGTCACGATATGCGCCCCGTCCGGACTGTAGGAGGCACTCCAGATCGCGGCCGTGTGCCCCTCGAGCATGGCGAGCTGGGCTCCGGTGGTGGCGTCCCAAATGCGCGCGGTGTTGTCATCCGAGGCGGTCACCATGCGCGCCCCGTCAGGGCTGAAGACGGCGCTGTCGACCGCGGCCGAGTGCCCCTCGAGCATGGCGAGCTGGGCTCCGGTTTTGGCGTCCCAGATGCGCGCGGTCTCGTCCTCCGAGGCGGTCACAATGCGCGCTCCGTCCGGACTGTAGGCGGCACTCCAGACCGCGGCCGTGTGCCCCGCCAGCAGGGTGATTTGGGCTCCGGTTTTGGCGTCCCAGATGCGCGCGGTGTTGTCGGTGGAGGCGGTCACGATGCGCGCCCCGTCGGGGCTGAAGACGGCGCTGTCGACCGCGGCCGAGTGCCCCTCGAGCAGGGTAATTTGGGCTCCGGTTTTGGCGTCCCAGATGCGCGCGGTCTTGTCCTCCGAGGCGGTCACAATGCGCGCTCCGTCCGGACTGTAGGCGGCACTCCAGACCGCGGCCGTGTGCCCCGCCAGCAGGGTGAGTTGGGCTCCGGTTTTAGTGTCCCAGATCCGCCCGGTATTGTCCGCAGAGCCGGTCACAATGCGAGCCCCGTCCGAGCTGTAGGCGGCGCTCTCAACCGCGGCTGTGTGCCCAACGAGCGCGGCCCTCAGGCGATCGGAATCCCGGGCATCCGCCAATGTCCCGACGGCACGCAGCCAGGACGGGCCTTGGAGGTGTTCGCTGTTGCGTACATCTGTCGGCAAAACGGCGCGGGCGATCAGGCCAGCCAGCTCGGGGTTGCCCTTGCTCAGCGCGGTTTCGCCCATGCTTGTCAGAAACCGCGATTCGTTGAGGCGCGCCTCGTCGAGCCTCGCCGTCGCCTCGGCGGTTTTGCTTTCCGCAAGGGCGCTTTGGCGCAATGCTTCGCGCGCCTCGATCAGGCCGAAAATACCGAAGCCCGTCGCGATCAGGGCCAGCAGGCCCATCGCGATTGCAGCAATGAGAGTGCGCTGGGCGAGGCGGCGAGCGGCGGTCTCGCGTTCTTCACGGCGCTCACGCTCGGCGCGTTCGGCGGTGGCTTGGCGGTCGCGTTCGGCGGCCAGGGCCGCATGGCTATCATCGAAGAGTTGGCGAACGCGGTCGATGTCGCCGCCATAGCGCTCGGCCCACGCGGTGGTGCGCGGGCGCTCGTTCCACCAGGTCCAGCGCGCTTCGACCTGGTCAAGCGGCAGGGTACGGCCGCCTTCGAGCAAGGCGAGGAGAGCGCGGTAGGTGTGGCCATCGCTCTCTTCCCGCCATAGCCAACCGCCGCGGCGCCGTTCGCCCTCGACCTCGGCGACGGGCTCGGTGCTGATCCTATCCCACCGGCGCAAAAGTGCTTCGTGGCCTACATCAATGCGGTTTTCATTAGAGAGGACAGTAACCGCCGACAGCGACGGGACCAGAAACGAGCAGTCATCGGCGCGAAAGCGGTCGAGCACGGTGCGCAGCGCCAGCTCGGCGACACCGGTTTCCGCTAGGAGCTGCCGGAAGGGCAGGGCACGACGAGTGGCGCGACGCTCTTTGTCGACCTCGCTTAGCGAACGAAACACCTGTTCGACCGAGAGATCGTGGCCGGGAAGGCTGGCGAGGATTTCGTCCGCGTGTTGCGACAGCGCACCGGCGATCCCGCCAACCGCGCGATAGTGCTCGAGCTTCAGATGGCGCCGGGGCGGCACCGGGCTGGACCGGTTGGCGGCTTCCCACAAGCGTAAAAGGCAATGTTGCAATACTGGGAGTTGATCGAGGTCGTTGCCGACATCGTTGAGCAGCCTTTCCAACAACGAGGGCTCGATTGCGGCCCCGGCCCTTTCTAGTGGCCGTCGAACGACCTCCTCGCGTTGATCCCGGGTCAGCGACGGGACAAGAAATTGACAAGCACTGACGGCTTCCGGAAGACCGTAGAACTGGGCACAGTCACCGATGAAATCGGATCTCATCGTGATGAGCACATGCACCTCGCGACTACGCCCGCTCGTCGCTTCAAGCAATAGCTGGACGAACTGTGCTCCCTCCTCCTGCAGCCGCTGGCGCGCCGTGCCGGAACCGGCATAGCGGAACAGCTCCTCGAATTGATCAACTACGATCAGCAACGAATGGCTCGCGAGCACGTCGATGCCGGCGAGCGCTTCGATCAAGCCGAAGCTCGACCGGTGCAGGGTATAGTCGATCCGCTCGCGCCCGGCAGCGCGGTCGACAGCATTTTCCTCTTCCGTCTCCTGCTCCTTGAAGAGGTCAGCCAGTCGGTCAGCAAGCCGGCTCAAAGGAACATTGCCGGGCCGGAGCTCGATCCATCGCCACGGCCGTCCGCTCGCCTCGTGGTTGTGGCGCGCCAGCACCTCCTCGCTCTCGCGCGCGAGCAACGGGAGGAGCCCGGCGCGAACGAGCGAGGATTTGCCGCTGCCGGAACTGCCTACGACGGCGACGAACTGGCTCAGTTCGAGCAGGTTGTATAGAGCGTAGCTCTGCTCTTCGCGGCCAAAGAAGAAGGCGTGGTCGGAATAGCCAAAGGGCCGCAGTCCGGGGAATGGCCGCTCGGCGGACAGCGCGCCTTCGCCAGGCACGCTAGTCGCTCTTCAGGAGAGCGGAAGATCCGGTGGGACGCGGACCGAGCCACGCATCGAGATCCTCCGGCACCGGCTTTGCGCTATTCATCAGGTCGAGAACGACATCGACCTCGGGAGGCTTGATCTTGACCCGCCGTTCCTTCGCTTTGTTGCGAGGCGGGCCTGCTACTAGGGCGCTCGCAAATCTTTCCTTGCGCCCCAGGACGCGCCATTGACTGAGCTTGCTCGCAGTCGACATCGCCCAGATTTCAGTTGCGCTTCCCCAGCACAGCGCAACTGCATCGCAAGCTTGCAACTGTCGGCGATTGAAAGCCTCTACCCTGGATCGTGGCCCCTGCACCACCGGGAGAACCGGTGTGAACGAGCGTTGTTGCAGCGCCTCCGCCAGCTCGTCAGCGTAGCTGATGTCATTGGGCTCATGACACAGATAGACCTGCGCGTCCGTTCCGACTGATACTGGTGACAGCCGTCGCGGCGCTGTCTGGTCGAGGTGTCGGATCAGGAAATCAACAAACCGGCTGAGGCTGTCACTCTCGATTTTGTCGGTGTCGAGCTGTTGGCCAAATTCGCGAGCACGGCCAAGGGATCGCGCTCCCCCTCGGCGGCCGGTCGTGCCGCGTCCGGGTCCTCCACAATTTTGGGTGCCCACACGATGCGTCGAAAGGGCGGGCGAGCATCCTCGTCTCTTCCGGGATCGGGCCCCCGCGCGCGAAGGGCGGCACGCGCGAGCTGAAGCTGGACGATCGGGTTTTCCTCGGCCGGCGCATAGCCGCGTTTTTCGCCGAGCGGGTGAATCGATATTTCGGCGGTCGTTAAGGCACCGTCGATGAACGCGACGGCGCTGTGATCGTTCGGGACGTCGGCGTTCGGGACAATTGCGAAACCACGGCCTTTCAGCTCGTTCAGTATCCGCTCATAGGGTTGGCGCATGTCGTCGGCTGGCTGCGCGACGAAAATCGTCCGACCATTGGTCGGAGCCGAAGCGGGGGTGACCATACCCGGCGGCGCGGGGCTTATCTCACAGGCGAGTCGCTGGAGCTTGCTGGCCAGCTCTAAGATTTGCTGGACGAAACGTTCGTCCTTGATCTTGCCCAGGACAAAAAAGGGCCGTTCTCGCGATCCCTCGTGCTGCTCTGCATTCAACGCGTAGAAATTATGCCCCTCTTGCCCTTGCAGCAGCGCGGGTCGGGCGCCTGGATCGAGGTGGGTTTTGTTGACGACAAGGATGCGATGCCGAAGCTTCGACTCCCCTTCATGGACCCACCGGCTGCGGAAGGACTCCAACTCGCGCCGACACCAGAGCCGGGCCAGCCAATTAGGTGATAGCACGACGATGACAAAGTCGGACCGCGCGATCTGCTGCTCGATCACCGGCTCGAATTGGTCCGTGCGTTCGATCTCGCCGGTGTCGCGCCACAGCTTCGGGCGCGGCTGGCCGAGCTGCTTCAATTGGTGCAAGAGGTGCTCATGGAGTGATGTGACGAAACCCGGCAGAGGCTCGGGGCCGGGCGGCGGCTCGTCGTCGTCCCGCGCATACGAAATAAAGACTTGGACAGGCATCTCGTCTCCCTCCAGGACACTAACCGCGCCTTTTTCGGAGATTTTGAAGGGCCGCTTCAACGGTTGTCAACTCTGCTGTAACTGGAGAACTTTGCGCCTAATAATCTTCATCATCGTGTGAACCATTTACGCGATTGCGGTAGGGATGCCCATTACTGTTCAGACTCGGCAAAGCAGCCCGATGCGAATAATACCGGCTTCCGATGATCCCCAGATGTGGTAGAGTTAATAGGCAAGCTTACTAGGTTTGGGGGGTGGATGTTGTCGGCATACTTTTTTCGCAGCGAACCGGGGGGGCGGCCGAGCTGCGGCGCCTGGCACGAGGCGAGATCGGGCGTGTCTGCCAACGGGTTTTGATGATCGCGAACATGCTTGAGGGGATGGAGCATGAGGAAGCGGCACGGCTGGCTGGGCTGAGCCGGTCAGCAGCTTATGAATGGCATAACCGCTATGAAGAGGACGGCATTGAGGGATTGCGTGACCGGCCGCGCCCGGGTCGACAGCCACGGGTAGACGCAGTGACGAGGGCGCGGTTGAAGGAACGCATCGTCGCTGGTGCTGAGCTGGAGCGGGACGGGGTGGTGGCGTTTCGTGGGGTTGACGCGCAACGAGAATATTGAAAGAGGAGTTTGGAATTGATTGCAGTCTGTCCAGCACCTACCGGTTGCTGCATCGGACAAAGTTGAGTTGGCTGGACCACGTCCTCGGGGTCGAAACGCCGGCGGAAAATTTCAGGAATTCCTCGCTTCCCTCAATTAAAGCATCAAAATTGTGTAAATAATTGATCAAAAGAGAATCTCTGAAGCCCGAAATTCTCACCCCGATTTTTTTCATTTTGCCACCCTAAAAAGGGCCGAGGAGGCCGAGTTCGGCAGCCTACGGGCCAATTCCCTGCGCATCCGAACAGCGAACTTTTTTTGCGGTCAGATGCCTCGCGTGACCGCATCAGACGTCCGAGGTTTGGCATATGCCTCCGGTGTGTTATGTCGCGTCCATGTCCCAAAATCGCTTGACCAAGCCGTCGAATTCCGATAGAACATATCATGAATATGGAAGGTCGTTCCGATCCAAGGGGTGCCAGGCCGAAGATGGGTCAGGGGTCGGCTGCTTGGGGAACGTTGGAAAGTTAGAACATGATGTTGCGCCGGAAAAACGCGCGTCGCCTCAGAAGAAATCGCGCTTTATCCCCATCGCATGCAATCAAGGGCAGGGCGGCCTATGGCCCGGTCAGTCAAGATACCGATCCGGAAAGTGATGCGCTTGTCCTTTCTCTGAATTTTTGAACCTCGTGCGCGTGCGCGATTCATGTCCAGAGAAGAGCGTTATGTCGGTAGAGCTTGGCCGCGATTTGAGCCGACAGATGAACAGCGTAAAAACCTCGAGCTTCCTGGTGGGCCTCGGCATGACGCAAGAAGATATCTGCCCGCCCGAGCTCCTCGACGCGAACGATCGGCGTTCCGAGCTTCGCGATGGCGGCATCGCTCCACCGTAGCCGGGGGACCGAGGGTTCGAATACCCTGTGGACGAGCTCATGACGATGCAGGGTGTATATTGAAAATGGCTCAGTACGCCGCCGCCGAGCCTTGAGGCGACCGCCACGGTGGACACGCTTCGGGCCATCTGCAAGCTCTATCTATCGAAGCTTGGGAGCGTCGAGCCGCAGCGCGGTTTCGGGTGCGACTGAAGTTACTCAAACACCACCACGCTTGTTGAAAGTATTTTTCGGTTGTACTGAACGCAATATTTTCTAGATCTAGGGGATTGTCATGAGTATAATTTACCAAGCTTTTCAAGAGGCGAGTTCCTATCTTGAGAATTACACGCGTGAGACATTCTCACCGAATGCCGGTCAACGCTCGCGCGCGATTATTCCCGGCGACGATCCGGGAGACCAGGAGCCACCCGAGCGGCGC
>DASXXT010000399.1:0-8478 GCA_036502965.1 Roseiarcus sp.
CTGCGAAAGGCGGGAGCGCGAAGCTACGAGGCGATCTCCGAGGCCTGCGGCAAAATCCTCGCTCAGTACCCGCCCGCCGAATGCGCCGCATACCTCAAGAACGCAGGATACGCGTAGACCCAAAAGCAGGACGCTCTAGACGTCGTGGCGCGTGGCCTGGGTTTATTTCTTGATATACTGGTCGCACAACGCCTTATACGCGTCTGACAGACGGGCTTCATCCGCATCCAGCAGCCTGGATCGATTTCGCCATGCGTGGAAAGCTCCTTGGAAAACCTCGCGACCGTGATTCGAATAAAATCTGCTCGCGTACAAAGACAGCTTATACTTCAAGTATCGCTCCAGAAAAGGATAAATTTGAGTGTCACGGCCGATAGTCTTCCTGCACACATATGCGCAATTCGCGATGGCGCAAAAACCGTAATTGTAACCCTTGCCTCGCTTCCCCGGGAATGAATAATGGCAGACCTTCGCGCCTTCGGCCGACACGAGTGCGTAGCCCAGCCGTTCAAGTCTGAGCGACACGTCAATGTCCTCATGGTACGCGTAGCCGGCGCAATAGCCAAGCGTCTCATCGAATCCGACCTGTCTCATGGCGTCCGTTCGAAAGCTCATTCTAAAGCCAGTGATGTGGAAAACCCTTCTTGAGTGTATGTCGTCAACAACGTCAATATTATCCGTCCAGGTCGCTGCTGCAATCAAGTTAAAAGGGTGCGGAAAGAAATGATTTTCGATGTAGTTTCGATAAGGTTGCAGCGCCCCCTTCGCGCTCACAAATGCGCTCTTCTTGTAGGTGGGTTGCACCAATTCCAGCGGCGGAGCGAGAACGCCTACGCCCGTAACGCCGCCAACCTGGCGGCGCACATCCGCCTCGTAAACCTTCAGAACGTTGGTCGCAAAACCGCCGTGCCACATCGAGTCATCATCAGGGAACATCACGACGGGCGCCTCGACAAACTGAAGACCTATGTTGCGCTGTCGAGCCGAATTTGATGCGTCTGACTTTGCAACGATAGTATTTTTAAAGCCAAGCCGTTCGCTAATCTCGTTAACCTCAGTTCTGACAGAATCGTGATCGTCACTGGCGTCCATAATGATCAAGCGCCCCGGCAAGACATCTTGTTTGAGAATCAGTGGAATAGACATTCTCAGGGCGTTGAGTCGATTTCTCGTCGCAATAACGCAATCATAGGACATATCGAGCAGCCTTCAAAAACAGAACGCGCCCGATCTTGTAACTTCGAGCTTTGGAGCTCTTGGCCGCTAGGTTGAACGCGCGCCGGGCGCGTGAAGATGATCATTTGCGGGCACCAAGCGCAACTGCTCGGCGCGCCGGCTCCTTGATCGAGGAAATCGAGCCGGTCGGGCATTTCAAATCTTGGCTTCCAGAAACGGTAACAGAACTGGCGACGCAATCGAAGCCAAGAAAAGAGTGAAGCGACACGATGGTCGAGAGCGGGGAATTGAGGCTGCTCAGTCCGCTGTTTAACGCGCCTGCCGGGCTGACTTTCCTCGTCATGGGCATCGCCGCCGGCGGCCTCGCGCTCTGCTCCTTTAACCTCCTAGCTCTGTTCCAGGCCAACTTCAGCCTCTTACTGACCTACGGCGCTATGGCAGCGTTCGATGGGGGAACCCTTCAGCTGATCGAACTCGCCGCCTGGGGCCATTTGGCGCTTGCCTTCTACGTTGTGTTCAAGGGCTGCCTCGACGGGCTGCTCACGCGCATCCATCGCGCGCGGGAATAGCGGGTCTGTCGATCGCGCCGCACCCGCGCCTCACCCGCCGCCCAGTACCCCCTTCATCGCCAGATTGGTCTCCTGCGCGTAGCGGCGCGCGGCGTAGGCCTCGCCGAGCGTACCCAGCACCTGATCGGTTCCGCGCGCGGTGACGGCGAGCGTGTCGGCGTGGGCAGCGTCGAAGGCCTCAAGCGCGACACCAATGTCCTGGTCCGGATGCAACACCGTAGCCGGGGCATGAGCGACGGCGCCGACCGGCCCACCGCCGTCGCCGTTCTCGAGCGGCAGCGCATGCGCTTCGGCGACGCGGATCAGCCCTTGGTAGCGCCCGTCTTCGCCGATCGCGACGACCACATTCGCGCTGCCGATCGGATACGCCTCTCGGAACGCCCGAATCGACTGATCGGCGGGAAACACCTGGGGCGATCGAACCATCATGCGCCCGACCGTCAAATCGCGCAGCCAGCCGACGTCCTGGCCGCCCCGGATGGTTTCGCCGCGCAAATGGAGACGCCAAGTGGTGAAAGAATAGCCGAAGGTCGCCCGCACAGCGAGAGTGGTTGCGATCGAGGCGGCGAGCACGCCCCCAGCGACCCCCAGGTTTCCCGTGCTCTCGAGCACCAGAAAAGTCATGGTCAGTGGGCCGCCGACGATCGCGGCGCTCAAAGCGCCCATACCGACCAGCACGCAGGCTGTGGTTTCGAGTCCCATCGACGGTGCCAGCGCGTCGACGCCGATCGAATAGAGTTTGCCGAGCAGGGAGCCTACGAACAACGACGCGAAGAATAATCCGCCTCGGAAACCGGACGCGAGCGAAACGAGGCAGGCGAACAGCTTGAGCGCGATGAGGATCGTCAGCTCCCTCGCGCTCAGAGGCCAATAGAAGTCGAGCCCGAGCGCGCCGTGGCCCGCCCCCAACACCTGGGGGGTGTAGAACGCCATCGAGCCGACCATCAGCCCGCCGACGACGGGGCGAAGGAGACGCCAGCGGACCACGGCGCGGAACGCCCGTTCGATCAACGCCGCCACGCGCATCGCGCCGACGCCGACCGCCGCAGCGACGACGCCGAGCCCGATCAGCGCGCCATAATCGAAGAACGTCAGCGAAGCGACGGCGGGCGCGGTAATGTCGTAAGGCGCGCCAATGATCGCCTGGGTGGTGAGCGATGCGGCGAGGGCGGCGGCGAAGACGGGAATCGCGTTGGCGAGCGAATAGGCGCCGATGATGAGCTCGAAAGCGTAAAAAGCCCCGGTCAAGGGCGCCCCGAACGCCGCCGCAATCGCGCCCCCCGCCCCGCACCCGACCAGCATCCTGAGATCCTGCCGGCGCAAGCGCGATCTCACTCCCAGGTACGATGCGACGCCGGCCCCGATCTGCGCGTAGCCCGCCTCGAGTCCGACCGATGCGCCGCACCCGTTCGAGATTACGGTTTGAGTCGCCACGAGCATGCTCTGGCCGAGCGACATGCGACCGCCGCGCAAGGCGTTGGCTTCGACCGGATCAACCGCCAGCGGCGCCTTCCTGCGAGCTAGCCAGACGTCGATTGCGCCGAGCAAGAGCCCGCCCAGCATCGGCGCGCCAAAAGCGGCGAGCGGGGCGACGCGCTCGGCGGCGCTGAGGCGAACGTCGAAGGGAATGCCGAAAATGCGCACATGCGCCGCGTTGACGACGCTGGTCATGACGGCGACGCACAAGCCGGCGAGGACGCCGACGCCGATCGCAAGCGCCGTCATCCCGAATTCGCTCACGCGCAACCGCGCGCGCACCGTCGCCAGAGCGATCAGCGCCGGGCGCGGCACGGAGATCCGACCGCGAGATTCCGCAAGGAGACCCATGCTGGGACTTATGCGCGGCGGCGCCCACCCTGCCAAGGGCGCCGGGATGCGGCGTGGACGCGCGGCTCAGCGTCCGGACAACGCCATGTCGTCGCGATGGATCATTTCCGCGCGCCCGGTCATTCCCAGGATGTGCGCGATGTCACTAGAATTGCGACCGCGGATGCGCTCAGCATGCGGGGCGTCATAGGCGATGAGCCCGCGTCCGATCTCGGCCCCCCGCTCATCGCGGATGGCGACGCAATCGCCGCGCGAGAACACGCCTTCGACGCGCGTGACCCCGGCCGGCAGCAGGCTCTTTCCGCGGGCGAGCGCAGCGGCAGCGCCAGCGTCTACGAACACTGCGCCCTTGAGTTCGAGCGACCCGCCAATCCAGATCTTACGTGCCACGATCGGGTTAGAGGGTGTCAGGAACCAGGTGCAGTTGCCGCCCTTGGCTACATGCGCGATCGGATGAACGACGCGGCCGTCAGCGATCACCATATCGGCGCCGGCCGCTGTCGCGATGCGGGCGGCCTCGATCTTGGTGCGCATGCCGCCGCGCGACAGTTGGGACGCCGCCCCGCCGGCCATTGCTTCGATCTCGGGCGTGATGCGCTCGACGAGAGGCAGCAATCGCGCGTGCGCGTTGCGATGAGGCGGCGAATCATAGAGCCCGGCGACGTCGGAGAGCAGGATCAGCAGGTCCGCGCTTGTCATCGTGGCGACCCGCGCCGCGAGGCGATCGTTGTCGCCATAACGGATTTCGCTTGTCGCGACCGTGTCGTTCTCGTTGATGATTGGGACGGCGCGTATGGCGAAGAGACGGCCGAGTGTCGCGCGGGCGTTCAGATAGCGGCGGCGCTCTTCCGTGTCCTGCAAGGTCAAGAGCACCTGGCCCGCGACAATGCCGCGTCCGGCGAGCGCTCGCGACCATTCGCTCGCGAGCGCGATCTGCCCGATCGCTGCTGAAGCCTGGCTGTCTTCGAGCTTGAGAGCCCGCTTGGGGAGCTTGGCGATTGTACGGCCAAGCGCAATCGCGCCGGAGGACACGACAACCACGCTGGCGCCGCGCTCGTGCAGAGCGGCGATGTCCGCGACGAGCGCTTCGAGCCACGTGCGCCTGACCGCGCCAAGCGCGCCGTCGACCAGAAGCGATGAACCGACTTTAACGACGATACGGTTGAATCGGTCGAGAGAGGGAAGTTTGGCCACGATCGCTGGGACGGAAGGGAATTCAGACCCGACCGCCGGATAACCCCCGGCGGACGAGCGGTTTTTCGTCTAGTGTAGCGAGGCTGGGATAGCAAGGCGATCACTCGGAGAGACTCGACCGCGTTGCCCGACGCAACAATCATCGGGTTCATGGAAGACCGATCGCCAAGACGGCGCAGAGCGAGCGCACTTTCAGGATCTTCGGCTTCGAGGACGACCGCGGCTACCTCGCAAATATCCGATCAAGGAACCGATCGAGGACGAGACGATGGCGCCAATCAAGCACATGACGGCGCCGAGCGCGATAACTGTTCGGGCCGAGCGCGTCGGGCTGCGACAAACGCTGTCACTTAGAGCGCCTGGCGGAGACCCGCGCGTCCGCCTTGAATGAAGCGTTTGCCCTGTTTGCATTCGGACTCCGGCGCGATCGGGAGCGAGACCGGCGAGGCTTGCGGCGGCCTTGTCTCGATCGCGCCAAGCTCGGGCATCTCGATGAGGATGGCGAGAGCGACGATCGTGTCGATCCCGGCTAATTCTGACGAATAATCTACGCAAATCTAAAGTACATTCTTCTTAACTTTACTTGGAATTGCTTGAACGGATTAGCGACGGCGCCGGACCTGCGACCTCAGGCGCGTAGGTTTGGCCGCTCCGGAACGACTCTATCACGCGCGCAAACGCTCGCGCCATGGTGCAGTGTGAGCCGCGCAAACCCGCTCTATCGTGCGCGCCAGGGCCCCGAACTCGACCGGCTTGATGAGGAAGGCGTCGAATCCGGCCACCGAGGGAGAGCCTCTCCGTTCGTCGAACGCGTTGGCGGTCAGGGCCACGATCGGCGTGGGCGACCAGCCGCAGGCGGCCTCCAGCCGCCGCAGACGGCGCGTGGCCTCGTATCCGTCGAGACTCGGCATCTTGAGGTCCATCAGAATGATGTCGAACGGACGCGACTCGAGCGGCGCGATCGGCGAAGCCAGACCCAGCGCTTCCTCCCCGTCGAGCGCGCGAACGACTTCGAAGCCTAAGCGGCTCAACGCTTTTTGGGTGATGAGTGCATTGATGTCGTTGTCCTCGGCGACGAGGGCGCGGCGGACCGGCGCCGAGTGTCGGGTGAGGGGCGTCGCGGGGCCAGGGGCGGGTCGACTATCCGACGCTACGCGCTCAAACAGCGAGCGCGCACGGACCGGCTTGACCAGCCAGCCGTCGAAACCTTTCAGCGCCGTCTGCCCGAAGGCCCGCCGTTCGAACGGCGAAAACAGCACGAGGCTGCGCCGCACTCCCGCCTCGCGCGCGGCTTGAGCCAGTCGGTTGGTCGCCTCCGGCCCGAGCGCGCAATCGACAATGACCACGTCAGGCTTCTGCAGGCCGTTCAGCGCCTCGAGGCCGGATTCGAGGCTGTGCGCACGACCTACGCCGACGCCGGCTTCCATGAGTCGCGCTTCCATGGCCGGCGCCTCGAACGGCGAATCGGCAATGATGAGGACGCGCGTCCCACGGGGAGCGCGGCGCTTCGTCTCGGGGTCGCCAAGCGGCTCGACTGCGGCGCATTCCGGCAACCGGACGGCGAAGGCGAAGATCGACCCTCCATCCGGATTGTCGGCAAGCGTCAGTTCGCCGCCCATGAGGCGCACAAGGTCGCGCGAGATCGCCAGCCCCAGCCCCGCGCCCTCGAAGCGGCGCGCATGCGAGCCATCGCCTTGCTCGAAGCTGTCGAAAATCGCGGCCCGGCGCTGCGCCGGCACGCCAGGCCCGGTGTCGATCACCGAGAACTGCGCTGCGCCGTTTTCGCCGCGCTCGACCGTTACGCAGACGCCGCCCTGATCGGTGAATTTGACCGCATTGCCGGCGAGGTTGGTAAGGACTTGACGCAGGCGTATGCCGTCCGCGCGAACGAAGCGGGGCGCGGTGGTGCTGAATGAAGCGGCGATCTCGATACCCTTGCTCTGAGCGCGGGGCGCGAGCAGTTCGACTACGCCCTCGGCGAGTCGACGAAGAACGACCGTCTCGACGAGGAGATCGAAACGGCCCGCCTCTATCTTGGCCAGATCGAGGATTTCGTCGATCAGCGCGATGAGCGCGCTCCCGGAGCTGCGGATCGCTTCAATATAGCTTGCGTTTTCGGCATCAAGCGAGGCCTCCCGCAATAGGTCGGCCATGCCCAGGATGCCACTGATCGGAGTCCGAATTTCGTGGCTCATCGTAGTCAGAAAGCGCGATTTGGCTTCGCTCGCCGCCTCTGCCCGGTCACGCCCGCTCGCGGCTTCCTTTAGCCGCCAGAGTTCATCGCGCAACCCTTCGTTCTCGGCAACGATCCGCGTGGCGCGCGCTTTCGCTTGACGCCAGGCGCGTCCGACCGCGGCGGCGAGCGCGACCGCCAAAGCGATTACCGCGCCCGCCTGTAGGCATAACATGTGAGCCGCGATGTCCGCCAAACCGGCGCCCAAATCCATTCGCTGTCTCGTTTAGCCCGGCCCCGCGCCGTTCGGCCATGCGACCTATGGTTTCAGGCGGCGGTTGCGGTTCCTTTGCGGAATTTGGCCGAATTGTATGCATTTGCCTCGATTCCCGCTGTTTATGCCGCAGCGGCCCCGCGGTCTGGCGCGCCGCGGTAAGAGAGCGCTTCGGCGAGATGCATGCGACGGGTCGGGCCGCCGCCGTCAAGGTCGGCAAGTGTGCGAGCGAGCTTAAGCACGCGATGATAGCCGCGCGCCGAAAGACGGAGCCGCTCAGCGGCGTCGCGCAACAGCGCCAGACCGGATGTGTCCGCTTCCGCGATCTCCTCGACCGCGCTGGCCGGCGCGCGGGCGTTGCAAAGGACGCCGTCGAGGCCGAGTTTGCCGTAACGCGCGAGTTGGATGTTGCGCGCCGCCGCCACTCGCGCGGCTGCTTCAACCGAACCCTCGCGCGCCAGCGGCGTCATCAAATCCGCAGCCGAGATCGACGGCACGTCGACGACCAGATCGAAGCGATCCAGGAGCGGACCGGACAGGCGGCCGAGATATTGCGCCACGCATCGGTCGTTTGGCGCGCGCTTGCAGGCGTAACCCGGCTCGTTGGCCATGCCGCAACGGCATGGGTTCATCGCCGCAATCAATTGAAACCGCGCCGGATAGACGACACGATGATTGGCGCGCGCGATCGCCACTTCACCGGTCTCGATCGGCTGGCGCAGGCTATCCAGGACCTGGGGCTGAAACTCCGGCAGTTCGTCGAGGAATAGGACGCCATTGTGGGCGAGCGAAATCTCGCCCGGCTTGGCGTGCGCGCCACCCCCAACCAGCGCCGGCATCGAGGCGGAATGATGGGGGCTTCGGAACGGGCGCCGGTCGGTCAGAGCGCCGCCGGCGAGGGCGCCCGCAACCGAATGGATCATCGACACTTCGAGCAATTCGCGCGGGGTCAAGGGCGGCAGGATCGACGGCAAACGCTGGGCGAGCATCGACTTCCCGGCGCCAGGCGCGCCGCACATCAGAAGATTGTGGCCCCCGGCCGCCGCGACCTCCAGCGCGCGTTTGGCGCTCTCCTGGCCCTTGATGTCGCGCAGGTCGGGCTGGGGTCCGCCCGACGTGCGCAAGGCAGGCTCGGGACGCGACAACACCTGCGCGCCCTTGAAATGGTTGGCGAGTTGGATCAGCGAGCGGGGCGCGAGAATCTCGAGATCGGCCGACGCCCACGCCGCCTCGGGTCCGCAAGGCGCTGGGCAAATCAAGCCTTT
>DASXXT010000400.1:0-6539 GCA_036502965.1 Roseiarcus sp.
CGCGTCGTCACAACGCCCTCGGCGGCGTGCATACCGTGAATGTCCTCTGGCGAGGTCTCGACCCGGACCAGGATCGATTTCCGTCCTGACTGGTGCAAAGCCTGCGCCTCGTCGGCGGAAAACACGATCTCGCCGCTCGCCGCGCCGGGCGAAGCGGGCAGGCCGGTCGCCAGCGCAGCCGGCTTGGCTTTAGGGTCAAGCGTCGGGTGCAGGAGCTGATCGAGCGCGCCGGGCTCGATTCGCGCGACCGCGTCCTCGCGCGAAATGAGGCCTTCGTTCGCCATCTCGACCGCGCAGCGCAACGCGGCTTTCGCCGTGCGCTTGCCGTTGCGGGTCTGCAGCATCCATAACTTGCCGCGCTCGACCGTGAACTCGAGGTCCTGCATGTCGCGGTAGTGCTTCTCCAGGAGTTCGGTGGTGGCGACGAATTGGCCGAACACTTCGGGCATCAGCGATTCGAGCGAGGGCTGGTCGGAATTGGCCGCCTTCCGCGCCGCCTCGGTGATGTTCTGGGGCGTGCGGATGCCGGCCACGACGTCCTCGCCCTGGGCGTTGACAAGAAATTCGCCGTAGAGCTCCTTGGCGCCGGTCGAGGGATTGCGGGTGAAGGCGACGCCGGTCGCCGACGTCTCGCCCATATTGCCGAACACCATCGCCTGCACATTGACCGCGGTGCCCCAGTCGGCGGGAATGCCGTTGAGGCGCCGATAGGTGATGGCGCGCTGGTTCATCCAGGACGAGAACACGGCGCCGATCGCGCCCCACAGCTGATCGCGCGGAGCTTGAGGGAACGGCTTGCCGGTCTCCTGAATCACCCTCGCCTTATAATCGGCGATGATCGCGCGCCAGTCTTCGGCGTCAAGGTCGGTGTCGAGCGCGTAGCCCTTGCCTTCCTTGTATTGCTCGAGAATGTCCTCGAAATTGTGAACATCGACGTCGAGCACGACGTTGGAGTACATCTGAATGAAGCGGCGATAGGAATCGTAGGCGAAACGCGCGTCGTTTGACGTTTTCGCCAGCGTTTCAACCGAGGCGTCGTTCAGCCCGAGGTTGAGGACGGTGTCCATCATGCCGGGCATCGAGGCGCGCGCACCCGACCGCACCGAGACCAAGAGCGGATCGGCTGCGTCGCCGAAAACGCGCCCCGTCTGGCGACCGAGCTCGGCCATCGCCGCATCGACTTGCGGCGCAAGGTCAGCCGGATAGGTTTTGCCGTTGGCGTAGAAGTGGGTGCAGACTTCGGTGGTGATGGTGAAGCCCGGCGGCACGGGCAGGCCGAGCGAGGCCATCTCATGCAGGTTCGCGCCCTTGCCGCCGAGGAGGTTCTTCATTTCGCCGCGGCCTTCGGCGCGCTCGGCGCTGAAGGAATAGACCCACTTCGTCATTCTCGCTCCCCAATCTCAAGCGAAAGACCCGAGCGCGCTCAGGCGCGCGCGTGCAACCCCATGCCGAAGCTCACCCATCCAACGCCGTGAAACAGAAGGTCGACGCCGAGCAGGACGCCGAGGACATAAACGCTGTCGAGCGGCCAATGGCTCACAATGATCAAACCGAGCAGGATCGTGACGACGGCGGCGAGAAAGACGAGCGCGCGCGGGTGGTCGGCCGGAAGCTGCGTCGCCAGGTAGGCCCGCACCAGACCGGCCGCGATGAGGCCGGCGCCGAGGAGGAGCGTCAACGCGACCGAAGCGAGGACCGGATTGACGATGCATAAGACCCCGGCGGCGATATAGACAAGGCCGCCGACCACCCAGAGAAAAAACCGCCCCCACTCGCGCGAATGCATGCCGATGCCAATCTCGGCCCCGCCGGCGATCAGGAATAAGACGCCGTTGAGCGTCACCGTCACGATGGTCGCTATGAGGGAGAAGACCAGCGCCGCGAAGCCGAGCACGACCAGAAGCACGCCGAAGGCGGTGATCGCCGCCCATTTTCCACGCAAGCGCTCGATGGCTTCGCCGAGACTATGCGCGGATGTCCCAACGTTCGACGCGTTTGACATTGCGTTTCTCCAGGCAGCGAAAAACAGAACCGGCCTAGCGGGGTCGTTTGAGGTCGCCAAGCACTTGCGCCGCATATTCGACCATCGGCACGATGCGGCCATAATTGAGCCGGGTCGGCCCGATGACGCCGAGCACGCCGGCGATGCGATGGTCGCTGTCCCTGAGCGGCGCGGCGATCATCGATGATCCGGAGAGCGAGAACAGCTTGTTCTCCGAGCCGATGAAGATCTTGACGCCCTCGCCGGTTTCGGCGCGATGCAAGAGCTCGATCACGTCGGTCTTGGTCTCGAGGTCGGCGAACAGCGTGCGAATGCGCTCGAGGTCATCCGAGACGCGCAAGTCGCCCAGCAGGTTGGCCTGCCCACGAACGATCAATTGGTCGCGCGATCCGCCGGCGCCGGACCACGAGACGAGGCCGGCTTCGACCAGGCGCGCGGCGATATCGTCGAGCTCCTGACGCGCCTCACGGCGCGCGGCCTCGATTTCCGCCTTCACTTCGGCCAGAGTGCGGCCGCGAATGCGCGCGTTGAGAAAGTTACTGGCCTCGACCAGCGCCGAAGCGGGCATGCCGGGGGGCGTCGTGACCACTCGATTCTCGATCGAGCCGTCCTCGGAGACCAGGATCGCCAAGGCACGGGTGGCCTCGAGGCGCACGAATTCGACGTGCTTCAGGCGCGCGTCGGTGTTGCTGGTCAGCACCACGCCCGCGCCGCGAGTCAATTCCGACAGCAGGGTCGTCGTTTCGGCAAGTGCGTCCTCGAATCCGCCCCCCTCCGCCGCGGCGCGCACTTGGGCATCGATGCGCGCGCGCTCTTCGCGTCCCAGATCCCCGAACTCGAGCAGCGCGTCGACGAACAGCCTCAGACCCTGCTGGGTTGGCATGCGCCCGGCGCTGGCGTGCGGGGCGTAGATGAGCCCGAGCTCCTCGAGATCCTGCATCACGTTGCGCACCGAGGCCGGCGACAGCGACATCGGCAGCATGCGCGACAAATGCCGGGAGCCGACGGGTTCGCCGGAGGAGAGATACGAATCGACGATGCTGCGGAAGATCTCACGCGAACGCGCGTTGAGCGTCGTCAACGCGCTGGACTCGGCGGGACGTTCTGTGGGAGCCGACATCCAACAAGAATGGCTGGAACTGGCCCAACGCGCAAGGCGACGCTACTTCCAGCGCCTGCGATTGAAAAGAACAACGTGAACTGCCAAACATGGCCCGCAAACGTGATGGGAAGCGAGGAGTGGCGTTGGGCGAGACTTTGCGATCGGGCGGACAGATTCTCGTCGACCAGCTCGTCGTGCAGGGGGTCGAGCGGGTCTATTGCGTTCCCGGCGAATCCTATCTCGCCGCCCTTGACGCCATGAACAACACGCCGATCGAACTGACCGTCTGCCGGCAGGAGGCGGGCGCGGCGATCATGGCGCTGACCGAGGGCCGCCTCACCGGACGTCCGGGAATCTGCTTCGTCACCCGCGGCCCCGGCGCGACCAACGCGGCGCACGGTGTGCATATCGCCGAGCATGACTCGGCGCCGATGATCCTGTTCATAGGCCAAGTCGAGCGGGCGATGATAGGGCGGGGCGCGTTCCAGGAGATGGACTATCGGGCGTTGTTCGCCTCGACCGTTAAGCTCGCGACGCAGATCGAGTCCGCCGCGCAAATCCCGGAGGTTGTTCAGCGCGCGTTTCACATCGCCATGCAGGGCCGGCCCGGCCCGGTGGCAATCGCGCTGCCCGAAGACATGCTGACGGAAATGGCCGCAGTGGCGGACGCTCCACGCGTCGAGCCGGTCCCGATCTGGCCCGGTTTAACGCAAATGGCCGAATTGCAGAAGATGCTATGGGCGGCGAAGAGGCCGATCGCTATTCTCGGCGGCGGTGGATGGAGCAAGCGGGCGAGCGCCGCCTTCGCCCGGTTCGCCGAACGCTTCGACCTGCCTGTCACCGGCTCATTTCGCCGGTCAAGCGCTTTCGACGGCGAGCACGATAACTTTGCGGGTGAAGTCGGCCTCTCTATCAATCCCAAGCTGAAAGCGCGCGTCGAAGCGGCCGATCTTGTTCTGCTGGTAGGCGGGCGGATGTCGGAGGCGGCGGCGCAAGGCTATACGCTGTTCGCCATTCCCGCTCCAACGCAGCGGCTGGTCCACGTCCACGCCGACGCTACGGAGATCGGCCGTAACTACCATCCGACCCTCGGCATCGTCGCGACGACCTCGGAGTTCTGCGCCGCGCTGGAAGGCGTTCAGCCGCCGTCGAAGATCCGCTGGTCGTCCGAAACGCGCGCTGCGCGCGCCGATTATCTGGCCTGGAGCGAACAGGCGCCGCCCAATCCGGGCCGGGTGCAATTGAGCGAGATCATGTTCGCGATCCGACGCCGGTCGCCTGACGGCGTCTTCACCAACGGCGCCGGCAATTTCGCAATTTGGGTCGGCCGTTTCTTACGCTTTCGCCAGGTCGAGCAGCAATTGGGCCCCACTTCGGGGTCGATGGGCTTCGGCTTGCCGGCGGCGATTGGCGCGCAGCGCTTATTTCCCAAGCGGACGGTTGTCTGCTTTGCCGGCGATGGTGATTTTCTGATGAATGGGCAGGAATTCGCCACCGCTGTTCAATACGGTCTGCCGATCATCGTGGTGCTGATCGACAACGGCATGTACGGCACCATCCGCATGCATCAGGAGCGCATATATCCTGGGCGCGTCATCGCCACCGCGCTGCGCAATCCCGATTTCGCGGCCTACGCGCGCGCGTTCGGCGGCCACGGGGAAACGGTCGAAGAAACGGCCGAGTTCCTGCCCGCGTATGAGCGCGCGCTGGCTTCCGGCCTGCCTTCGATCCTGCATGTCAAAGTCGATCCCGACGTGATCACGCCGACCACAACCTTGTCCGCGATCCGCGCGCAGGCGCTCGAGAAGACCGGAAGCGTTTGAGGTCTGGCCGGCCTCGGAGATGGTTCTTGGGCAAAGCACGCTCCCGACCTCGTCCTGAGGGCCCGCGGCAGCGAGCGTCGAAAGCTTGCCCCGAGCTTGTCGAAGGGGACGCGCAAGTTTGCACGAACGCCGGCGACTGCTGGACCATCCTTCGAGACGCCGCGCTTTGCGCGCTTCCTCAGGATGAGGCCTTCGAGCGCCGCGGCGCATTGCGCGCCTTTGCTCCAAGGCCGGCCTCTCCCTGTTATTCGTCGCGAATCTCGCTGCGGCCGACCTCGCCGCGGGCGACCTCTCCATCGGCGGGGGCGGGGAAGCGGTTCGACGCAAATCTTATGACGAAGACCGCGAGCCCGAGGATGAGAATGGCGCTCGCGAGAATGAGCACTCCCATGTCCGCGACCTCCTCATGCTGGACAAAGCCGATCAGGTGACGGGTTAGCGCGGTAATGCCGACATAGAGCAGGAACCGCACCGGCATATGATTGGTGCGAAAATAAATCCCGACCATCGAGCCAATCTCGAGATAGATGAACAGAAGCAGCAGATCCTCGATCGTGGCGCTGCCTTTTTGGACCATGGCGAAGAACGCCACGGCGGCGGCCCAGACGGTAGCCGCCCCGATTGCGAATAGCGCGAGAATGTGGAAGCCATCGGTCAGCAATCGGCCGATTGGATCGGCGAACGACAGCATCCGCTGGTCGAGGGTCTTGGCGGGATTTTTCTGGTCCGTCATGGCGCTGCCCTCCGTCGCGCGCTCCGAACGCTGCTCATGTTCGGCGCGGGCACGATCATTTTATGCGGCCAAGCGCCCTGCGCCAACGCGCGGCAATGGGAACGAGGACATTAACGAACGGCGGCGAGGCTCCCGCCCGTGGCCCAATCGAGCCCCTGTTCGAGCCGGTCGTTGCCCCAGAACACCTCGCCGTCTTCGGTCACCAGACACGGCGCGCCGATGATTCCGATCTCTGACGCCCGGGCGCATTCGGCTTTGAGCCGCGCTTTGTTGGCCTCGCTTTTGGCGCGCTCGAGCGCCGCCGCCGGATCGACGCCGCATGCGTCCAGCAAGGCGCCGAGCGTCGCACGCTCGCCGATCGGCAAGCCTTGACCGAACTCAGCGACAAAGACCCGGCGTGAGAAATCGGAACGCTCGTCGCCTTCAAGCGCGAGCGCAACCCTCGCGGCGAGCAGGCTCGGCTGCGGGAAGGGCTCGGGGCGCTTGAGCGCAACGCCCATGGCGCCGCACGTCCGCTCGAGGTCGCGCCACATGTAGCGGCCCTTGGCCGGGTAGATGTTGAACGGCGAGTCGCGCCAGCCTTGCGCCATGAAGATCGGCCCGAGCAAGAACGGCCGCCAGACAAGGTTCACGCTGCGCTGTTCAGCGAGCGCGGCGACCCTAAGTGCGGCTGGATAGGAATAGGTGCTCGCGAACTCGTACCAGAACTCGGCGCTCGCCATTTGCGCCTCCTTCACTCTGCGCGCGAGTTTGGCATGGGCGCCGGCGGGGCGAAAGCGACCGAGCGGTGCGAACAAAAAAGCCGCCCCATCCGTGGGATGGGGCGGCTCGCTTCGGTTATGTCGATTGTCGCGTGCGAATTACTGCGGATTCGCGGGG
>DASXXT010000401.1:0-6359 GCA_036502965.1 Roseiarcus sp.
TAAGGGTCGTCGCTCGGGAAGAAGGTCTGCCCGATCTGCCGGGCGTAGATGCCGAACAGAAAGAAGTCGTACATTTCAAGGAAATTGCCGCTGGTGACGCGCAGAACGGTCTTGGCCTTGTCGAAGCCTGTCTGGCCCATGGCGTCTCCTTCCTGCGGCGCGTTCCTCACGTGAAGATTACCCGCGTCGTTCGCGCTGGCGCAAATGAGCCGGAGGCTGGATAGCGGCACGGCCTCTCAGGCGTATACTGACCGCGCCAATCGTGGAGACGCCGCCGATGGCCGATGCCGCCTTGTTTCGCCACATCGCGCTCTCGTTCGAGGGGACCGGCGAATATCCGCATTTCGACCGCCGCGCCTTCAAGGCGCGGGTCACGTTCGCGACCCTCGCGCCGGACGAACTCAGCGCCAACGTCAAATTCGCGCCGGACGAACAGGCGCTCAAATGCGCCGTCGCGCCGGACGCCTTCTCGGCCCTCGATAACGCCTGGGGCCGGCGCGGCTGGACCCGCGCCACCCTTGCGGCTTTAAGCGAAGCCGAACTCCAGGCGGCGCTGGAAATGGCCTGGCGCCATGCGGCGCCGAAGGCAAGCACCCGCAAGCGGCGCAGCGGCGGCTAAGTATTCCATCGACCGGGAGCATACTCATGGAAGAAGCGAAAACGGTCTGTAACCCTATCGTCGTCCCGCCCGACCAGGGTCGCGTCTACCCGATGGGCCGGATGCGCGCAGTTTTCAAGGCCGACGCCGACGAGACGGCCAGTCGCCATTCGGTATCGGAATGGTGGCTCGAGCCTCGCACTCGCGGACCGGGCGTCCACGAGCATGCGGATGACCACGTGTTCTATGTGATTGTTGGAACCTTGAGCGTGCGCCTCAACGAGAACTGGCGCGATGCAGCGGCGGGAAGCTACGTGGTTATTCCAGGCGGAACGCTACACACCTTTGAGAATCGGGGATCGGCCCCGGCGGGCTTCATATCGTTCAATTCGCCGGGCGGATTTGAAGCGAGAATGCCGGATATTGCTTCCGCGCTGGGCGCGGAGGACCTTCGAATGTAGTGAGACTCTCTCATGGGGCTGTCATCCCGTCAGGAGCGAAAGCCCGCGAGCTTCTCGCTCTCGGCCCAAAGCCGCTTCGCGGCCGCGTCGTCGCGCGCCGCGAGGGACGGCTCCGCGATCTTGCACTTGACGAAATAGGCGCCAGTGGTGTTGGCGACCTCGGGCGACGAGGCGAGGTAGACAATCGTATCGGCGCCCTTTTCCGGCGAGACGAAGAACAGCCTCAGCACTGGTCGCAAACGGCTGAGCATGCCTCCGCTGGAATCGCCGAACCGCGTCGCGACGGCGCCGGGATGGAGGCAATTGGCCGTGACCCCCGTGCCGGCCAGGCGCCGGGCGAGCTCGCGGGTGAACAGGATATTGGCCAGCTTCGAGCGGCCATAGACGCCAAACATCTTGTAACCCTTGGCGCTCTGCAAGTCGCTGAAATCGAGGCTAACGCCCTGGTGGGCGCCCGACGAGGTGGAGACGATTCGCGCCGGCGCCGAGGCGATAAGCTTCTCGCGCAGCGCCTCCGTCAGCACGAAATAGGCCATGTGGTCGAGGGCGAAGGTCAGCTCGAGACCCTCCGGCGTTATCCGCCGATCGGAAAAGATGGCGCCGGCGTTGTTGATCACGACGTCGATGCGCTTCTCGCTGGCGGCGATCGCCGCGCCGACCTTGCACGTCGCGGCCATGCTCGAGAGATCCGCCAGATGCATGCGATGGCCGAGCCCGGGCGCTTTCGCTTCGAGCTTGCGCATCGTCGCTTGCGCGCGAGCTTCGTCCCGCGCGACGACGACAATTCGAGCGCCGAGCCCCGCGAGCGCGAGGACAGCAGCTTCGCCAATGCCCGAGGTCGCGCCGGTGGCGACGATGGTCTTGCCCTTCATCGATACGATTCCTTTGGCTTTGCGCTAAAGCCCCTGCCATTTAATCGCGCTCAGGCGCCCGAAAAGAGCACGCCCAATCAAATGACAGCGACGAGGGCGCCGTGGGTTTCGGCGGCGATCCGCGCGCATTATGGTTGTCGCGCACGCCGCGAAGACCGGCAAGGGACCGATCAATGGGCAAGGACCAGCAGGGGCTCATGCTCGCCGGCGCGCCCGAGTCGGCCGCAGCGTTCGATCGCGCCGTCGCGGACTATTATGGTCTGACCGGCGATCCGGTCGGCGTTCTCAAATCTGCGCTGGCCCGCGATCCCGATTTCGCGTTGGGCGGCGTCGCGATTGCGGCGCTCTATATGATCGCCGGCTTTCGCGGCGACCATCCGGAGGTGGTGAGCGCGTTCCGCGCGGCCGAAGCGGCGATCGGGCGCGCCTCGGAGCGCGAGCGGCGCCACCTCGCCGTCGCCCAGGCCTGGGGGCAAGGCGAGACCTCGCGGGCGATCCTCGGCTGGGAGGCGATTCTCATCGATCATCCCACTGACGCGCTCGCCTTGCGCCTCGCGCAGGATGCTTATTTCCTTCTCGGCCGGTCGGTGGCGATCCGCGACTCCGCCGCGCGGGCGCTCCCCGCCTGGGATCGCGACAATCCGCTCGCGAGCTTTGTGCTCGGACTCTACGCATTCGGGCTTGAGGAGACCGGCGACCTCAAGCGCGCCGAGGATTTCGGCCGTGAAGCGCTCGCCCGCAATCCGCACGACGCCTGGGCGACGCATGCGCTGGCCCACGTGATGGAGACCGCGAACCGGCACGAAGAGGGCGTGGCCTTTCTCCAATCAACACGAGCGGACTGGGCGCCAGCGCATTTCATGGCCCACCACAACGGGTGGCATCTCGCCCTATTCCTGATCGAGCAGGGGCGGTTCGACGAGGTTCTCGCCGACTACGACCGATTCACAGCGCCCAAGCTCGCCGACGATGCGACGCTCGACCGCGTGGACGCTGCGTCGCTGTTGTGGCGGCTCGAACTTGCGGGGGTCGACGTCGGCCACCGCTGGGCGCCGGTCGCCGACAAATGGATGGCGCATGTCGACGACCATGTGCTCGCCTTCAACGATCTGCATTGCGGCTTCGCCGCTGCGCGCTCGCCCGATCCCGACCATACCGCACGCCTCGGCCGCTCGCTCGATAACTATGAGCGGCTGGGTTCAGGCGATAACCGGCACGTGACGGCCGAGGTCGGCCGTCGCCTGATCGACGGCGCGCTCGCTTTCGCGGCCGGCCACTATACGCGCGCAGTCGAAGCGATCCTCCCGGTCCGCCATGATGCGGTCAGCATCGGCGGCAGCCACGCCCAGCGCGACATCGTCAATTTGACGCTGATTGCAGCGGCGGAGCGATCTGGCCAGTGGGGACTGGCTCGGGCGCTCCTGGCCGAGCGCGTCTGCGCTCGGCCGACGCCGCGGACCAAGGCTCAGTACGCCCAAGCGCTGCGACGGGCGGCGCGTTAGGTCCGGGCGGTGGGCAAGCGGCGCCGAATTCACGCCAACTTTTTGCCAACTACGACGGTTCTTTTTCAATAGGTTAGCTACAAACGGTCGAACAACTGGAGGCGACTGTCATAAGTGTGGCGGCCACGCCACACTTAGCAAAAAGTGAAGCCGAACCCCGGGACCGGACTCCGCGCCCAGCTAGCCTCCGGTCCTGGACTGCGTTAAGGAAGGCTCAACGCGTACGCTCTATTTTGATTCAATTGGCTAAGCGTGGGCGTAGGGCTAGGGATGCAGGGGATCGAGGCTACATTCGACGACCTTTCGTTTGAGGGCGGGGATAGTCCTCAACGGGTTCTTCCGAAAATTGTTCCCGCCGCGGCGGCTTTGGCCCTCGCTGGGGCTGTTGGCGTCTGGGTGTTGCATTGGCTCGGCCCGGCGGCTCCCGAAGCGGTCTTCGCCCGGTGGACCCCGGCGTCGACCGTGACGCCGGCCATCTCGAAACCCTTCGCCGACATTGCCATCGACGCCCATCTGCTCGCCCAATTGAAGTCGGCCGCGCCCGCGGCGCCTTCGGAGCAGATGGCAAGCCTCGAAGCCACGCCGCGCGTTTCTTCCGCCCCCTTCCCGCTGCCGATCCTCGAACGTTTTCCCCCCGCTCCGGCGATCCCGCCGGCCGGGAGCCTGCCGCTGCCGCCCGGGCGCGATTTGCCCGAGATCGGTGAGACGGAAAGCTTCCCCTTGCCACCGCCTCGTCCGTCCGACTTCGGGACACCCACCCAGCCTATTGCGCCCGAGCGCCATGCGTCACGACCCGATACGGCGGTCGCTCGTCCCGCTGCCCCGGCCGACAATCGCAACATCTTCGAGAAACTGTTCGGATGGGCGCACCCATCTTCGCCGGTGATTGCGTCTGCCGCGCCCACCCGCGTTGCGACGCAGCCGATCGCGGCCGAGCCCACAGGGCGGGAAGCAGGCGGCTTCGGCAGAGGGCCATTGTTCGGCTTCCCCTCGCCGTTCGGCGGTTCAGCCCCGATTTCCGGCTATGACCGATATACCGCCGTCTATGACATCTCGGCCCGCGTCGTGTATCTGCCGGACGGAACACGGCTCGAAGCCCATTCGGGTCTGGGTGCGGCGCTGGACGATCCCCGCTCCGTGAGCGAACGCGCGCGGGGCCCCACGCCGCCGCATCTCTACGAGCTTGCGTTGCGGGAGAGCCTGTTTCACGGCGTTCAGGCTTTGCGCCTCAATCCCGTCGGCGAAGGCGGGGTCTACGGCCGGGGAGGATTTCTGGCGCATTCCTATATGCTGGGCCCCAACGGCGACTCGAACGGCTGCGTTTCGTTCAGGGACTACAACGCCTTCTTGCGAGCCTATCAGAACGGGCAGATCAAGAAGCTCGCGGTCGTCTCCAAGCTATAGGGTAGAATCCCACCCGACCCGCTTAACACGCGCCGATCAGTTCCCGCTCGCGGAATAGCGCCTGAGGCGACGGCGCGCGGCTGGGAAAGGCTCGATAGGCCTCGCTCTCACGAAAAGTCTTCGCCGCGCTCACCGACTGGAACTGGCCGCTTGTGACAGCGGCTCGATGCGCTCGATGGAGCCAGCGGCGAGCGCGAAGGCTCCCGCCTCCTGTCCCGTTGCGCGTTGACGCGCCGAGCTGGCCCCCAGTATAGTTTTTATCAATCGGCAATCGATTGACCATGAACCTTGCAGGCTTTGCCTAGGCACGGGCGGGCTCGAAAGGCCGCAAATCAAAGATCGCGGCGCGCGCGGCGCTGACGAGACCGGGAGGAAGCTGAGCATGGTGAAGCCATTGAGCATATCGACGGCGATCGCAGGCGCGATGTTCGCGCTCGCTTCGTCGCTTGCCGCAGAGGCCGGAGAGTTCGACGGCGTCACGGTGAACGTGATGACGCAGACCGGCGCGATACAGGAGCCGCTGCAGCGGCGCGCCCCCGAATTCGAGAAGCTGACGGGCGCGAAGATCAACATTATCGCGGTTCCGTTCTCCGACCTGTACCAGAAAGTGCTGACCGACTGGGCGAGTGGCACCAACTCGGTCGACGCTGCGGTGTTCGCCCCGCAGTGGATGGTCGACTATGTGTCTGGCGGCTATCTCGAGGAATTGGGGCCGCGCATCGCCAAGGATAAGGCCATCGATTGGGACCAGATTGGCCCGTTCTTCCGCAATTTCTCGGCGACCTACAATGGCAAGATCTACCTCGTACCGCTCGATGGCGACTTCCACATGCTCTACTATCGGACGGACATACTGGACAAAGCGGGCCTGAAGCCGCCGAAAACCTGGGAAGAGTACCTCGAGGTCGCCAAAGCTCTGAATGGCAAAGAGGTCGACGGAACCAAGGTCTATGGCTCCTGCATCGCCAAGAAGCGCAACGCCCAGAGCTATTGGTTCATCACCGACGTCACCGGCTCCATGGTTCAGTCGAAGGGAACGAGCCAGGGCGCCTTCTTCGACACCAAGGACATGAAGCCGCTCATCGACAACGACGCCTTCCGCAAGGCGCTCGATTTCCTGAAGGAGTCGGGCAAGTACGGCCCGCCGGACGAACTCAACCTCGACGTGAGCGACACCCGTCCGCTGTTCGTGTCCGGCAAGTGCGCGCTGAACCTCGACTGGGGCGACGTCGGAGTGCTGGCGATCGACCCCAAGTCTTCGAAGGTCATCGACAAGACCGGTTCGGTCGTCACGCCCGGCTCGAAGGAAGTGCTGAACTGGTCGACTGGGAAGCTCGAGGCGTGCACCAAGGACACCTGCCCCTACGCCATCGACGGCGTCAACCATTCGCCCTACGCGGCGTTCGGCGGCTGGAGCGGCGGCATCAACGTCAAGGCGAAGGACAAGGTCAAGGATGCGGCTTATGCTTTCCTTTCCTACATGTCGCAGCCAGCGCAGTCGAACGTCGACGTTACGATCGGC
>DASXXT010000402.1:0-7575 GCA_036502965.1 Roseiarcus sp.
GTCGCCATTCTCGGCCAGTCGCAGCCGCGCGTCTCGCGCCATCTCCGACTGCTGGTCGAAGCTGGTCTCGCCACGCGGCAGCGCGAGGGCGCCTGGGCCTTCTTCCGCCTCGCCGAACCGGGCGGGGCGCTGGCGCGCGAATGGCTGCGCCGTCTCGATCCGGCGGATCCGGTCGTCAACGCCGACCGCGTCCGCCTCGACATTGCGCGCGAGGCCCGCCGCAAGCAGGCGGCGGCCTATTTCGCCACGCGCGCCGCCGATTGGGATCAGATCCGCGCGCTGCACGCGCCGGAGGAGCGGGTCGAAGCGGCGCTCGTCGCCATGATCGGCGAGAGGCCGTTCCGCAATCTGCTCGATCTCGGCACTGGCACCGGGCGCATGTTGGAGCTCCTCGCTCCACAGGCGGCGCGCGCCGTCGGCGTCGACCAGAGTGCGGCGATGCTGGCGCTGGCGCGCGCCCGCATCGATCAGGCTGGCCTCAGACACGTCTCCCTGCGCCAGGGCGACATCTATGCTCCGCCGGTCGAACGCGACGCCTACGATCTCGTGGTCATCCACCAGGTGCTGCACTTCCTCGACGATCCGGCCCGCGCGTTGGCTGAAGCCACGCGCGCTCTGGCGCCCGGCGGGCGGCTCGCGGTCGTGGACTTTGACGCCCACGACCAGGAATTCCTGCGCGACGAGTTCGCTCACCGTCGGCTCGGCTTCGCGGTCGACGAGGTCGAGGGCTATCTCGCCGAGGCGGGTCTCGCCGCCATCCGCGTGGAGCGTGTTCCGCCCGCCAAGGGCGAAGCCGGCAAGCTGACTGTGGCGCTATGGATCGCCGAGGATCCGCGCGTCATCTCCGATGATTTCCATAAGGCAGACACGGAGTTCGCGTGATGGCTGCGAAACCCCTTCCGCTGAGCCGCGCCGGGGCGCACGTTCATGTTTCTTTCGAGTTTTTCCCGCCGAAGACCGCGGACATGGAGGCGAACCTATGGGAGGCGGCGACTCGGCTCGAGCCGCTGAGGCCCGCCTTCGTCTCAGTCACTTACGGCGCCGGCGGATCGACCCGTGAGCGCACCCACGCCCTGGTCGAGCGCATGGCGCGTGAGACGACGATGAAGCCCGCGGCGCACCTGACTTGCGTCGGCGCTTCGTGCGATGAAATTCGCGAGACGCTTCGCGACTATCATTCAGCCGGCGTGCGCCACGTCGTGGCGTTGCGCGGCGACCCTCCGACCGGGTTCGACGCGCCGTACGAAAGGGCTCCGGGCGGCTATCGATCGACCGCAGAACTCGTCGCCGACGCCGCAAAGATGGGCTTTGAAGTGTCGGTCGGGACCTATCCCGAGCGCCATCCGCAAAGCCCGACGCTGCTGCATGACATCGAGATCCTCAGGCAGAAAGTCGACGCCGGAGCGACACGCGCCATCACCCAGTTCTTTTTCGATAATTCCGTTTATTTCCGCTTTCTGGACGTCGCCGTAGCCGCGGGGCTCGACGTTCCGATCGTGCCAGGCATTTTTCCCGTGCAGAACTTCAAGCAGACAGCCAATTTCGCCCGGAGGACGGGGGCGAGCGTGCCGCAATGGCTCGCCGACCGGTTTGACGGTCTCGAGGACGATCCGGCGACACGCCGCCTGGTGGCCGCGGCCGTGTGCGCCGAGCAGGTGATCGACCTGATCGACCATGGCGTTAAGGAGTTGCACTTCTACACGATGAACCGCGCCGATCTGGTGTTCGCGATCTGCCATTTGGTGGGCCTGCGCGCCAAGCCGGCGCCGGTCGCGCGCGCCGAGCGAGAATCGCCGGCCGTTGCGGCGGGGGCGCTGGGATAAAGCGGCAAGCCAAATCTCCACTGGCCGCGCGCATGGGGGCTTGGCGCGAGGCGCGTCGCGCGCGCAGGCCGCATTTGCATTTCCTGGTTAACCAAACCTTTCGAAAGCCACGGACCCTCGGCGCTTGTTATGTTGACATACGTTTCCCTTTTTCACACCATGAACAAACAAAGAACATTCAGGCGGCGAGCCTCAGGCAGGGTCGTTCGTTGACAGTTTGTTCATGCGGGAGGTCGGTCAATTTTCGCGGCCTTCGATTGAAAAAGGAGCAGGTGATGTTGAAGCTTATCGAAGGTTCGTATGCATCCTTTTTCCCAAAGGAAATCGAGGCGATGCATCAAAACAGAGCCGAGATCTTTTCGAATCGGCTTGGCTGGGAGGTAATGGTTAAAGACGGCTACGAGCGAGACGAATTCGACGACGCTAATCCACTTTATCTTGTGTCGATCGATCCAGACACTGAGGAATACTGGGGTTCTTTGAGACTGCTGCCGACCACTGGTCCGAATATGTTGCGCGATGTCTTTCCGCATCTGCTCGACGGCGACTACATTGAGAGCGCCACCATATGGGAAGTGTCACGCATCTGCGTCGCCGCCGTACCGGGCCAGCCGGAGCGAGGCCGGAGCGGCGTCAACTACGTGCTGAGCGAGCTCATATTGGGCATTGGCGAAGTCGGAGTCGCCGCTGGGCTGACCCAAATCGTGGCTGTATTCGACTCCAGGATGTTCCGCGTTCTAAAGGCCGCAGGGTGCAATCCCGAAATCATTGGAACGCCTCAGCGGATCGGCGACGTCATGTGCTATGCGGGCCTCTTCGACACTGGCGAGGGGCCGCTCAAGGCGTTTCGCGCCGCGGCCGGAATCGAAAACTCCGTTCTTGCTCCGGGCGCCAAAGAGATTGCGTTCGCGTGATGAAGCACGCCGCCCGCGAGGCGCCGTCGAATGAGACATTCGGCGTCCAGCAGGTACGCCTCGCTAAAAGAAGCGCCGTTATGTTCGTTTCGCTTCACAACCGCGAAGTAGTAAAAGAAGCACAAATTCCCGCTTGCAAGGGTTTCGGCGAATGATGTCGACGTTGTTCTCGTTTTGTTGTCTACAAGTTTGTCGCTTGTCATTCTGACCCTACGTCATCAAACTGGCTTTAGAGGCGGAGTCAAGTATGGGGGCGAATTGGCCAAGAAATTGAAAAAACGTGAGCCCGAGCCTTTCGACGCAAAGCGGAATGTTGGCGAATTGAGTCTGTCTGCTTGCGAGGCGCGCAGGTTATACGGGATCTGCGTCGAGCTGCTTGAACTATGCAGCCATGTCTCGGGTCGAATAGATCCTCAGGCCGGCTGGATGGTCGCTCATGCGCGAGATGAAGTCATGCTGGGGATCTTCGATGTTAAACCTTAGCAAAACCCTGGACACGGCTATCAGCATCGAATCGGCGACGGCGCGACTGACAGAGACGATCCTAGGCAACGATGACCGTGATCTCGCTGAGACCCTGAGGACGATTGCCTCCGATATCGGTCTCTCTCACATCTCATATGTGCGCTTATCGCCCGACAAGAGCCCAGACGTCTGCCTATTGGTCGCGGTCGTCACATATTCGAGACTATGGCAGCACCGATACTTTGTAAAAAAGTATATATCCAACGATCCTGTGATTTCTTACGGTCGAGAGGCGGATCAGCCTTTCGATTGGGCGAATCTGCCCCTGGACGATCCGGCGACGAAAGCTTTCTTTGCCGACGCCTTAAATCACAATGTGGGGCGAAACGGCCTGTCGATTCCGTTGCGCAGCCGGCGAGGCGTTTTCGCGGTGGTTTCGTTCACCAGCGACCTGCCCAAGGACGAATGGGAGGACTACAAAAGCGCCAATATGAAGAGTCTCAAACTCCTGTCCGTTCTTATTGATTCCGCCGCGCATATCAATTTTAAATTACCTTCATTTCCTGTTCATTTGTCGAATCGCGAAGAGCAATGTTTGCTCTGGGCGGCGCGCGGCAAGACACACCAGGAGATCGCGGAGATCCTGGGCCTGGCGTTTGGCAGCGTGAAAACGCATCTGGACGCGGCGCGCCACAAGTTGCACTGCATGAATCTGACCCACGCGGCCGCGGTCGCTTTCGCCACCGGCGTCATTCCGGCCCAGGCGCTGAAATAGGCGCAAGAGACGTTTCTCCATTCTGATTTTATAGAACCTTCGGCGATTTGATCGCACCGCCAAAGGCTCCAGCGATTGCGCGTCCGAACGGACGCAGATCATCGCGAGAATGGACGAAGGCTCGAGCGCGCCGCTGTCGATGAGGGCCATGAGGCCGGAAACGTCCCCGGGCTCCTTGGTCGGAATTCGAAACATGTCGAATGAATTCGGCTGCATGGCCCCTCCGCGTCATCTTTCAAACTTAGGTTGTCAAGTTCCGTTCCGGTCGCTGGAAGCGAGATTTCGCACTTGGAAGGGCGCCAGTTCGCATTTCATGCTTGACCGTTGCAAACCTTTACGCCCCGATGAGCCGATGACTGTGAGGCTGTCGATAAATCGGCGCGCGTTCGTCGTCGGTGGGGCCGCTGGGGCCGCAGCGCTCGCCGCCCGTCCAGGGCTGGCCACCGTGCTCAAGCCCTATGACTGGAGCGCCTCGCCGCCGCGGCAAAGCCGCGACGCCTTCATCGAATGGATGGTGCGCAATCGCGGCGAAGACCCCCATTTTCTGGGCCAGCGCTTCGACCGGTTTCGTGAGCTCATCACCCACCACGACATCTGGGACGAGGCCGACATGCGCGCCTTCCTCTTAACGCCGCGCGAGGACTTCGTCACCGCGGAGAACCTCGATCGCGCTTACGAATGGCATCACCTCAACATCGGCTTCGGCGTCACCATAACCGGCCCGCATACGGTCGCGCGCATGACCAACACGCTCGCGATCAAGCGTGGCGACAAGGTGCTGGAGATCGGCACTGGCTCGGGGTACCAGTCCGCCTACCTTGCGAACCTGACGCCCAACGTCTGGTCGATCGAAATCATCCCTGGCCTAGCGCGGCGCACGAGGGCGCTCTATGACAACCTGATCGCGCGCGGCTATACCGAGTATCGCGCTATTCGAGCCCGCAACGCCGACGGCTATTACGGCTGGGTGGAGGCGCAGCCGTTCGACAAGATCATCGTCACCTGCGGCATCGATCACATCCCCCCGCCGCTGCTGCAGCAACTCACGCCGGACGGGATCATGGTCATTCCGGTCGGCCCGCCCGGCGCGCAACATGTGCTGAAGGCGGTCAAGCGGCTGTCCCCGGATGGCCATATGACAGTCGCACGTTCCGATATCTATGGCGGCGCGATCATTCCGTTCGTGCCGTTCACCGGGTCGCATCCGTCGTGACTCTGCGGTCGGAGCGGCTCGTCCCATGTTATGCCAAGTAGCAGAAGTCGTGGATGAGCGAGACTGCGTTTCGCCCGTGAGAGGCCGCGAAAAGCGCCTCGATGAGGCGAAAAAATGACAGGAGCGTAGCACAAGCCTCGTTGTCCTTGACCGCCTGAGAAGCGTGCGCTCTACTTGTCGGCGTTCGTCTGGATATTGCACTGGGGGATTAGATGAGCACGAAATCGTCCAAGCGAACGTCGATGATCGCCGCGTTCGGCGCGTGGCTCACGCTATTCCAGCCTCAAACATCGTTTGGGGGCGGTAGTTTACTCGGAAGCCGTGTCAGGCGATTTGCCGGGCGATCAAAACTTTCCGCTGTTAATTGGATCGTTCGCGTCGGGCACAAACACGGTCGTAGGGCACGAGTCAATCGACAGTGACACAGCGCCTGGCCAAGGGGACACGTTCGGCCTGACGCTGAGCGCGGGACAACACATCGACTCTATTGTTCTTCACGTCACGGACAACACGAATACTGCCGATGGATTTGGCCTCACCATCTTTCAGTCGCCGTTCACACAGGTGGATCAGCAGGAGTTGACCCCCGGGGGTGGAGGAGACTTTACGTTCACCCCGTTTGCAACCCAGTCGCCCGGTAAATACAATTTCTCTACCAGGCTCATACCGACAACCAGCCAGCAAATGGGTTTGATTGGGAATGGGACATCCACGTCGCTGGCGCTTCTCCCGTTCCTGAACTGTCGTCGTGGGCGATGCTGCTAGTCGGCTTCGCCGGGATCGGCGCGCTGGCCTATCTATCGCCGCTCGATGTGGGGCCGCATACGTGCCGCCGGCGTCTGACAGGGGCCTGCGGTCCTTCCTCAGCTTGAGCCGATCAGAATTCCCGCCGCCAGCACCAAAGCGCCGCCGATCATCACCTTTGCGGCCGCCGAAAGTGGCGGGGTCTCCATATACCGCCACTGGATATAGGAGATCGCCAACAGTTCGAACACAACGACGACGAAAGCGACCACCATCGCCGTGTAGAAATACGGGATCAGGAAGGGGAGGGTGTGGCCGATGCCCCCCGCCGTCGTCATCAGGCCGCAGACGAGCCCGCGCAGCAGCGGCGCGCCGCGTCCCGAAAGCTTGCCGTCGTCCGCGAGCGCCTCCGCAAAACCCATGGAGATGCCAGCGCCAACCGAAGCCGCGAGACCGACGACGAATGCGTTCCATGGATTGTGCGTCGCGAACGCCGCGGCGAACACCGGCGCGAGCGTCGAGACCGAGCCGTCCATCAGACCGACCAGCCCCGGTTGGATGACCTGCAAGATGAAGCGCCGGCGCTGATCTTCGTCTTCGTTGCCGCGAGCCTCTGGCGTCAGAACCTCTTCTTGCAGATGGGCCGCGACCTGATCATGCTGGTCCTCGACCTCCGCGAGGTCGCCGAGCATCTTGCGGATCGAGGCATCGGAGGCGCGGGTGATCGCTTGTCGATAGAAGCGCGCTGCGGTGCGCTCCATATCGCGGGCGCGCTCACGGACCGTGTCGATGCCCAGCGGCCGCATCTGCCAGACCGGCTTCGCGGGTATGTAGCCGCGGATATCCTGACGCCGCACCAGCGGAATGTGGTCGCCGAATTTCGACACGAAGAGATCGATGAGCCGGCGCCTGTGTTCGTTCTCCTCGCCGGCCATCTCGGTGAACACTTTCGCGCTCGAGGGATAGTTCTCCGCGAGACCGTCCGCGAAATCCGCGTAGATACGGCTGTCTTCCTCTTCGTTGCTGATGGCGAGGGCCAGAATCTCGCGTTCGGACAGATCGGTGAAATTGCGCATGGATTTGCGTCTCCGAAATTCCCGCCTGGTCGATTGCTTTGGCGCGGGGCACGCCGCGGACCGCGCGCCTGAATGCCCGCGGCGGGCGTTCGTCCTGCTCGAACGCGGCAGTTCTAGGGTTCAGCCGTCGTTTGGGTCAAGACGCCGCCCGAATCCGGAAGCGCCTTGAACAGCTCGTCGAGAATCGCCTTGTTGCTTCCCCGTCAGTCGTTATTGCCTTGCGCCGATCCTTGCCTGGTTCTGATCTCGCCCAAATCGCGCTCGAGAAAAATAATTGAGGAAGGTGCGGATGGCGGCGATCGCCGCGAGGCGCGCCACCTCGGGGACCGACAAGCGCTGCAACGTCTGTTTCGCTCAATTCGGCCCACCGGCGTTGGCGTCACGGTCTTCCTCGCCCGCTTGAACGCAGGTCGCGCGATCCCAGTCGCGGCCCGGATCAGCGCGCGAGCCGCTCGAGGCTGCCGATCAGCTGCTCGTGCGCTGGATTGGCCGGGTCGCGGAAGTCGGCGAACGGATGCGCGTCCATGAGCCGGCTCAGATGGATGAGCTCACGGATCTGCTGTCG